>JAUZQS010000030.1 GCA_030950875.1 Mariprofundaceae bacterium
TAAACTCACCACTTTCGATTTCATCCTGAACATCATCCAAACCACACAAAATAATATTCAAATCTTCAGATGATAAAATACCCTGCGCACACAACATTTTGGCATGCGCCTTGGAACCTGCAATATCCTCAGCATACATACGCGCATCAATATCAGTAGAAGCATTAAAGGCCTCTACAAATTCATCAGTAGGAGATTCAAAACGCCCCCCCCATAATTTTTCAGACCCTTCGTTAGACCGTTTTTCAGACATTTCATCACCTACTTTTATAACTGACCCAACTATAGCTTTAGCGACGAGATAACGGAAATACGATTGTTCAACTACAGCATAAAATCCGACACAAAATCAATTTTATCCACCAGTGCAACCGTTTTATATGGAGACTGTATAGCAATCACAAAACGGCCTTAGATACGCGAATAAAAACAACACAAGTCATTGTTTTTATTGAAATAATAATTATGCATAAACTTTATGCACCAACCCTTCATGTCACATAAATGTAACAATCACAGGGATATTTAGTCATTTACCCACAAACTTATCCACAGCCTTCTGTGGACACTTAAAAAAGCCATTAAAAATAAAACACTTATACAAAGTCAAGGTGCCCATTCTGACCCCAGTGCTAAAAGCACAGACTCGAATCAAAGGGCTTTCCCCGCAGCAGCCAAATGATGCCTCATTTGGCTGCGTTTACGAGATACAAGATTCGATTGCTCGCGTTTGGGTAGGCTGGGTTGCGGATCCGGTCCGGAATGACGAAGGTGGAGGGTGTCCTTTTTGAGTTGGGATGAGAAGATAAAGCTTCTCATCATGCCATACTTCTTCCTAAGTAGCGACATATGTCGCTATGCGAAAAAGCGACGCGTGTTATTTGTTACGTCTAAATATAACACTCTTATCTAAACTGCTCCAAATTTCAAAAACTGAAACCCGTCGTAGCCTTTGTATTATCTGCCGTTTCCTCCATGCTCCTGGCAACCCCAACACTGCATCGCACTTAGCTCGCCAAATCACACCACCTTTCCCTCGTAAGGTAAACCGGATAAGGCTAAACACATTCAACAGCAAATGCAGTGGTAACAGTACCCAAAACAGAATGCCAGGCATATCTTTGACAAAAGTCCAAACCAAATTGCGATGGCCATGATACATAGAAAAAGAGCTATGCTGCCCCCCTGTAGTACCCGAACCCACATGATGCACTACTGACTTTGGAACATAGAGACAGCGATAACCGGCTAAACGAAAACGAAAACCTAGATCTACATCCTCCACATAACAGAAATAATCTTCATCAAAGCCACCCAACTCAAGCAACAGACTACGCCGATACATAGCTGCTGCAGCACAGGGAGAAAATATCGCCCTTTCACTTTCAAGGAGTGGAGCAGCTGATCCATGTCCTGCGCGCCAGACAAGCCCACTAAAATGATAAATATCCCCCGCTCCATCCAACAGAGCAGGGATGCTAGCATTCACAAGTTTACTACCGAACAGGTCAAATCCTGGATTAGCTTGAGCTGCCTCTAACAACCCTTTCAACCAATCGGGTTCTGCAAATGCATCAGGATTAAGAAGGACAACCCATTCAGACTCCTTAGAGACAGTTTCAATTGCTATATTATTGCCACGTGCAAAACCTGTATTATCATTGAGCGTGATAAGGTATACCGAAGGAAAGCGCCGCACTATCTCTACCGACCTATCCGAACTCGCATTATCCACCAGAATGATTTCATGCGGCTGAATCGTCTGACGCATTAGCGCGGCCAGGCATCGTTCAAGAAATTTTTCACCATTCCAATTGACGATAATGACTGATACTCGAAGAGATTGATTAATTTTAGCGCACAACTCATCCCACCTTAACTAAAAAACTTTTGATAAAGCCGCTTCATCGGTGTCATATTAACGATTTTGGTAAGCATTTTATTTTCTTCTTGAGAGGCTACCAAATCAACCTTGTATTCTTTTACGGCCTTGGAGGGATCCATCGCCATTTTTATATTCTCCAGAAAGGTCTTTTTCCTTGTCTTTTTCTACTCATTTCATATCCATTTTTTTGCTGAATTTTAGCTTAAAAGGAACAAGAAATACGAATTCGTTGTCTTAAGCTCTTGGGGGATTATTGTTTTGAAAGTCAGGCCGTCAACAAGAATGATGTCTCAGGCCAGACCACACCTCAGCTTTCGCACCTCTTCGAAGCTCAACCCTGTACTGGAAGCAATTTCGGCATCATTCAGCAGAGGCAACAAGGATTGAGCAATACTTATTTTAGTATTGATTTCACCCTCTTCTCGCCCTTCTTCTCGTCCTTGTTTTTTAGCCAGTGACAGGCCACCGCGCTGATCCTGGATAAATATCTCTCTATGCTCTTGGTCATCCAACTCTTCACGGCTCAAGCCTGCTTTATTGGCAATAGCAAAGGCATGATTGATCGCACTGTCTCCTTCCATACATTTGGGAACCACTTCAAGCGAACCTGCGCACTTCAGAAAGTAGAACCAGCGATCTAGAACGCTACTAAGCTCATCTTCAGACTTATTGAATTTTGGTAGTTCTGCAAACACCAGCTCCAGATCATCATGATAGACATGCCCACTTGCCGCCCGCAGCTTAAAGCGGTTCACCACCTCAGACAGTTCTTTAAACATCAGAAAATCAGTAATGGTAATAGCAATCACATCGGTAAGCGTGTGATATGACTGGCCACTAGTCAGTTGGCCCGAATAGGCTTTACAGGCATTGTACAGAACGCGCTGCTCAAAACCTTCGACGTTTAATACCTGCATCTCAATAATATAAGATTTCCCTTGCTCATCT
>JAUZQS010000300.1 GCA_030950875.1 Mariprofundaceae bacterium
ATAAGTATCTTACAAGATAATATTGCTGTTAATAAAGACTTCTTCCCATGAGCCTGTGCCCAAATCGTGCCCAATTATAATGGTTGGATAGAAAAAATGAAATAGCGCACTTAAAAGTAATGAACATTAGCCTCCGAAGCGGCCAGTGGTTCGACGCCACTAGAGAGCACCATCGAAGTTCTAAAAAATAGTTGAAAATAAAAGAGACTTTTTGTTGCTAGGGATTCCAGTTTGCAGTTAGGTGATTCTGGCAATCATCACGCCATTCGCAGTTTTTATTGGAACATTTATGGCACTCTGGATTAGCAAAGCAGACTGAGGCGCCTCTGAATTTTTGAATAGAGCGTATAATTTGTATTTTAGAAGCAGTGTGAGAAATATTCTGAATGCCGAGTTTGTGGGCTTGTCTAAGAGCTTGTTGATGCGTCATAAATACCTCTTGTGAACCCCACACATGCAGAGTTTGTTAAGGTAGATCGAAAGGCGAAGTGTTAAGTAAGGTTACTTTAACTAGCTACCCTTGATGTAGCAGTCGCTAAAGCGGCAGTAAATATAACGAGGATTATTTTAGAGGTAATCAAGCTTATTTATCAGGCCTGTATAGCATTGATTTGAGTATCAGGCCAAGCTGTGTATTCTTATGAAATAGTCTGCATGATTTCCCCTCATATTCCCCTCATATTCCTCACATCTTATTCGTAGTCCGCAAATATTATACCATTCACGGCACTTACAAGTTGAACGTGTGGTGGCTTTGAACGGGTGCTCTGAAACTATAAAACTTTTGTCGCATGAGCGGCTAATCGCGAACGCTCGCTGGCTTTTAAAACAATATGGCCTGCCCACTCCCAGTCGGAAAAACGCTGTGTGACCATTGATAGACCATTGGTGTGAGCCGTCAAATAAGGCGTGTCAATTTGCGCATTATTGCCCAAAATAATAATTTTTGAACCTTCGCCCATGCGTGTAACCAGTGTTTTCATTTGATGCGGCGTTAAATTCTGTGCTTCATCCACAATTAACCAAGTGCGAGAAAATGTGCGTCCGCGTGCAAATGATAGGGCTATGATTTCAATGCGATTTTGCCCTAAAACAGAGCTGATATCGGAAGCTTCTTCACCCAACAAAAAGGAAAGGTTGTCGGTAATCGCACCCATCCAAGGCTCAAGCTTTTCTTTCTCAGTGCCTGGTAAATAACCAATATCCTGCCCCATAGGTACAGTGGCACGGGTGACTAAAATACGATCGTATAAGCCCATATCTAATGTTTGATGTAGTCCGCAGGCCAATGCCAGAAGCGTTTTTCCTGAGCCCGCCAAACCTAAAAGTGATACCAGATCCAAATTACCATCCATTAATAGGTTCATCGCCATATTTTGCTCCAAGTTACGGGCTTGAACGCCCCAAATAGCATGACGATCGGTACGGTATGAGTAAATATCACGTAAATCCACACGCCGAGATTCTTCATCAACGGTAAAACAACGCAATGCCATTTCATGTTCACCTGGCAGCAGTACAAAAGAGCTTAAATGCGGTAGACTCATATCTTCTGGCCAGGTTACTTGGTAGTTATTGCCATGCTCAGCTTGGGTAACTTTTAAGTCGGCGCTCATCGCTTCCCATGTTTTGTCATCAAGACTTAACTGGCCACTGGTGAGAATATCAAGGTCTTCAACAACTTTATCAGAGCGATAATCTTCGGTTGCCAGACCGAGTGCCCGTGCTTTGATGCGTAAATTAATGTCTTTGGAAACTAGTACGACGTCGCGGTCACTATTTTTCTTTTTTAATAACATTGTGACGGCAATAATGCGATTGTCATTACTACTATAACTAAGAGATTCAGGCAAAATATCGGCAATTCGATGGGTCATCTCAAAAAACAAACGACCGCCACCAGGCAGTAAACAACCCTTTGATAAGTCTTCTGTTTGTTCGCTTAATTCATCCAGATAACGTGATACATCTCGAACATTACGAGCCAGTTCATCAACACCACATTTTACCTTATCCATCTCTTCGACAACCACGATAGGTAATACTACATCATGTTCATCAAAGCGACTTAAAGCATTGGGGTCATGAATCAATACATTGGTATCTAACACAAATATTTTACGCTGCGGCTCTGCGATCATGGCATCTCCTTACCTGTTATTCTTATAATTCCTACATCCTGATGCTCACTATAGAAGAGCTCTTTATAACGGCAAATTATTTCTGTGCCTTATTTCACTGATGTCGTATAATTCGTGAATGTTATCGAAAAAGATCATTAGTATTCTTACCAGTGTGGATCAAGCTGAGCAGGCAAAATGGATGAGCCAAGAATTGCTCAAGAAACGTTTTGCGGCTTGCATCCAGCAAACATCTGGAATATCAACCTACCATTGGCAAGGGGAATTAGAGTGCACGCAGGAATATTACCTGCACATCAAAACAACGCCTGACCTTAAAGAGCAAGTAATAACGTGGCTGGAGCAGCATCATCCGTATGAAATACCTGAAATTGTTGTGTTGGAAGGGGCATGTAGCAAGGCTTA
The DNA here is from genome assembly GCA_030950875.1 of Mariprofundaceae bacterium. GTDB lineage: Bacteria > Pseudomonadota > Zetaproteobacteria > Mariprofundales > Mariprofundaceae. Next base: position 2,547 of record JAUZQS010000300.1, read on the forward strand.
TGGTGCGTGGTTATCTGAGGAAACTTTAAAAATTTAAGTTTAAATTAATAAAGGCATGTCTAAACTGTGGCTACACAGGAATAATTTAAAAGCGTAAGGTTCCGCGCCGCTTGTAGACCAAGCTCGCATTCAAGTTTTTCAAGGACGTTATAATGATTGAAATCACCCTTATCGGCGCATTTGTAGCTGGCCTATTATCTTTTTTATCACCCTGTGTTTTACCGCTTGTGCCTGCTTATTTGTCGTATATTAGCGGTGTGTCGGTGGATGCATTACGTCAACAAACAGGTGCATCATCATCGGTGCGACGTACAGCAATCATCCAATCCTTGTGGTTTATCCTTGGGTTTAGTTTGGTGTTCATTGCTTTGGGGGCTTCGGCAACATGGCTTGGACAATGGCTGCTCTCGAACATGAGCGTGTTGGGCAAGGTAGCTGGAGTAATTATTTTTACCTTTGGTTTGCACTATACAGGTTTGATTCGAATTCCCTTTTTGATGATGGAAGCACGTGTTGATACAGGTGGTGTGAATGCCCGTAGTGGCTCAGGGGCATTGTTGCTGGGTTCGGCATTTGCCTTTGGCTGGACGCCTTGCATTGGGCCGATTTTAGGCGCAATTCTGGCGGTTGCTGGAGCACAACAGCAAGTGGGGGAGGGTATACTCTTATTGGTTGCTTATTCGGCAGGTTTGGGCGTTCCTTTTTTGTTGGCAGCCTTGGCAACGGATGCATTTTTGAATTGGTCACAACGTTTTAAACGTCACTTGCATATGATTGAAGTGATATCTGGTGTTTTATTGATGCTTGTTGGGATACTTATTTTTCTCGGAAGTTTTAGTATTTTGGCAGGTTGGCTGATTGAATATTTTCCTTGGTTAGCGAATATTGAAACTACTTTTTCATGATAGGGTTGGATATTAGCTGCATGTAGGCAGTTGACCTAAATCGCTGGGAGTGTTTCAATACAGCTATGAATAGCAGTGAAAATCAAGACCAACTTGAAACGCGGATAACATTGTTGACTGGGCATATGTCAACGATTCGGCGTAATACTGAAAAGTTAATGTCTGAAAATCAGCGCTTGCGTGAAGTGGTGCGCTTGGCTGAAAGCGAGTTGCGTAAGCGCCGGGATCAAGTTCAACAGCTTGAACGTGAACTTCATGATGGGCATGATAAACGTCAAGAAGCAAGAAGCCGTGTTGAGCATGCTATGGAAAAATTGGACCACATTATTACTGAACCAAGTCAGGAATCTACATGAGTCATAAAGTTAATGTGAAGATACTAGGCAAGAAATTTAGCATCCGAACCAGTGATAACCCTGAAGCGGTTGAAGCGGCGGCTGAATTGGTGCAACAGCAAGTTGATGAATTGCGTGAGCTTGGAGCGAGCGTGGGAAGTGATCGGCTTATTACTCTGGCAGCATTGAACTTGGCAGGTGAATTGTTGAAGAAAGGTGACACGGAAATTCAAAATATAAACACGGTTCTTTCGGCTCTTGACGATGTGGTATCGCAAGCAGAGGGTTTAGCTAAAGTGCCCCTGCGCTGAGCGAGTGGCTTTCTGTTGCCTGAGCCGATGCATGTCTTATGGGAGCTTAGCTACGCTGATTGTGAGCGTCCCACTTGTTTGGGATACCTGATTTCAGCGTGCCGCGCCCACCTCGTCATAGAGGGTTCGACGACTTGCCGTCACGACGTCAGTGCGGGGGTGCTTTTTTATTTCTGACTCATTTCAAACCATGAAAGATGGCAAGCAGCAGTTGCGACAGCAGTGTTTAGCCCGCCGTAAAGCATTGTCCTACGAACAAAAGAAAAACTTTTCTAATAAGATTCTACAAACATTGCATGATTACCTTCATCAGCAATACGAGCAAGGTATTCAGGTGTTATGTTACCGCTCACTTGCAGAAGAGGTGGATACAAGCGCGCTTTTTACATTGCAAAGAAACCATCAGTACTATGCACCCGTAACGCGAAGAAATGGTGATATGCATTGGTTAAAGTGCGATTCTGACACAGAATGGCAGGCAGGTGTGTTGCGTGTTTTAGAGCCTGTGAATGGGCAATGCTGGCAAGAGGGGGAGAGTCCTGCCATTGTGCTGTGCCCTGTTGTGGGATTTGATTCACAAGGAAACCGAATCGGCATGGGTAAAGGCTGTTTTGACCGCTGGTTAGCGCAGCATAAACAACATATTGATAGGGTGATTGGTCTTGCTTTTGATTGTCAGCGATGCTCAGGGATTGAGCCTGAAGCGCATGACATACCGCTTGATGTAATGATAACCGAACAAGGATGGATGAAATGTCCGAACACATAAATATATTGGTGATTGGCGATATTCTCGGCAAAGCTGGACGCAAAGCATTGCGTGATCATTTGCCTAAAATTGTCGATCAAAATACAGTGGATTTCGTGGTTGCCAATGGTGAAAATCTTGCTGCTGGGTTTGGTACGACGCGTAAGGTCGCCGACGAAGTTTTTGAATCAGGTGTGCATGTATTGACCAATGGCAATCATTGTTGGGATCAGCGTGAATTTCTTAAAACCATTGATGAAGATGATCGCTTTATTCGGCCAATGAATTTTTCACCTGCGGCTCCAGGACAAGGCTGGACCATTCAGGAAACAGCCGTGGGTCACCCTGTTGCGGTGATTAACACCATCGGTCAGGTGTTTATGAATGGGACATGGGACTGCCCGTTTGCTGCTGCTGATCAGGCATTATCTGAAATTCCATCGGATGTAAAAGTCATCCTAATGGATTTGCATGCTGAAACGACCAGTGAAAAAATGGGTATGGGTTGGCATTTGGATGGGCGCGTGTCGTTTGTTTACGGTACACATACTCATATTCCAACGTGCGATGAGATTATTCACACCAGTGGCACGGCTTATCAAACAGATATTGGTATGACGGGTTCATACCAATCTATTATTGGTATGCGCAAAGAAGGTGCATTGCATCGCATGATAACGCGATTGCCTCAGCGTTTTGAAGCGGTTGATCGTGGTGCAACACTTTTTGCGACCTTATTGAAAGTTAGTGTGATTACTGGAAAAACCAGTCATATTGAACGCATCAAAATTCCCCCAGCAAGTTAATGTCAGCTACATCTGTAGTTATCAGAGCCACTTGCCGCTCATTAGTATAATACATCCAAATTAAATTCAAATGGATCGACTTGCTCGCCGAATTTAAGTGTATGTAAGCCTTTGCAAAGAGGCATTGATGTCGTGTTTTTGCCATATCCCACACGCTCATTATCGAGCAGACAAAAATCGCCATGCTCAGCGACACGTAACTGCAAGCCTCCCGTAGGCGCATTTTCAATATATAGATGTTCTTCGCGAATCAGGCGACTGCAACCTGCAAGCTTAACATGGGCGAGGCTTTTTTTTGCGAATAAATCAGTCACGCTTTGAGGTGGGCGGTGAGCCCCGAAAACCCATGGTAAATGGTAAACCATTCTTGGTCGGTTGCACAATGCCTGTTGGGCTTTCTTGTTGGTGCCCTCTAGTTTTGCATAAGAAATAAATGTGTCTTCAAGGTGATCTGAAGCATCTTCATCAAGGGCAAGTTTTAGGCGAGAAAATAATGCCGCCAGTAGTGGCGTTAATCGGCTGGCTGGGCCATTAACCAGACGAATTAATGCGCCACGATCAATGACTTCTACTTCACCATCGGTTAATGCAGTAACGGTTGCGGTACGTTGATATGACAAACCTGCTAGTCCAAGTTCGCCCACGATTTCACCTGCTTGTAGTGTAAAGGTGTGAATTCGACCATCTTGTTGTCTGCGACGAACCTCTACCCATCCTGATTGAATAAGGTAAGCGACAGTATCTTCATCGCCTTGCCCAATGAGTACATCACCTTCTTTAAATACCATGATATTGGCCATATAAATCCCCGCCTAAGTTTAGAGTTAGCAAGTCTAAGAAGTTTTTTTACATACAAAAGTGTTCGGCATCACATGCGATGAAAAGACTTTGATATGTGTGCCTTGTAATGAGGTATGTTATATCATTATTGGACTATAGCAGGATATTTAATGAAAATGTAATCATTGTGTGTGAGGGTGCGGAATCTTATAAGCTACTGTCGTGGCATATTAATGGTATGTAAATGAAGGTTTTCCCCCTATTTGAAATGATGGATGTCGGGGCATAAGGCCTCGCTTGCAGTATCGAGTATTTAATATTCGGTGTATTTTGTTGGGCGTTCAACGCCCGCTAGGGTGTTTAAATGTCTTCTGAAGAAAATGTACAAGAATTAAAGTTCTCCGAATTAGGTTTGTCGGATGACGTAATGAAGGGCTTGAATGATGCGGGTTATGAAGCCCCATCACCTATTCAAGCTGAGATTATTCCGTATGTACTGGATAACCGTGATGTTCTGGGCCAAGCACAGACAGGTACGGGTAAAACGGCTGCTTTTGCATTGCCAGTGTTATCAAAAATTGATGTGAGCTTGCGTGATCCTCAGGTGTTGGTGCTTGCTCCAACCCGTGAATTGGCAATTCAGGTCGCTGAAGCATTTCAAAAATATGGTAGCCATATTAAAGGTTTTCATGTGTTGCCTATTTATGGTGGACAAAGTTATGACACGCAGCTGCGTCAGCTAAAACGTGGTGTGCATGTGGTGGTTGGAACACCGGGTCGTGTCATGGATCATATGCGTCGTAAGACCTTGAAACTGGGCACTTTAAAAACATTGATTCTTGATGAAGCCGACGAAATGCTGCGCATGGGCTTTATTGATGATGTGGAATGGATTTTGGAGCAAACGCCAAGTGAGCGCCAAATTGCACTTTTCTCAGCAACCATGCCAGATGCCATTCGTAAAATTACCAAGCGTTATCTGAAAAACCCTGAGCATGTCACGATTAAAAATAAGACCAGCACAGTATCGACTATTCGCCAGCGCTATTGGTCAGTCAGTGGCCGCCATAAAATGGATGCGTTAACCCGTATCCTTGAAGCTGAAACCTTTGATGGCATGATTATCTTTGTGCGGACACGCGGTGCAACAGCAGAAGTCGCTGAAAAACTTGAAGCACGCGGCTTTGCTGCAGCAGCACTAAATGGTGAAATAGTCCAGAATCAGCGTGAAAAAATTGTTGATCGTTTGAAAAAAGGCCATTTAGATATTTTGGTTGCAACCGATGTGGTAGCCCGTGGCTTGGATATTGAGCGTATTTCACATGTCATCAACTATGATATTCCTGGTGATACAGAGTCCTATGTGCATCGCATTGGTCGTACGGGGCGTGCTGGCCGTAAAGGTGATGCGATATTGTTTGTTGCACCACGTGAACGTCGCATGTTGTATTCGATTGAACGCGCAACACGTCAAAAAATCGAAGAGTTTCAAATGCCGTCCACCTCGGATATTAATGATAAACGTATCGAAGGGTTTAAGCAGCGTATTCAAGCCACATTGGAAGAAGATGGCTTGGAAATGTTCGCAAAAATCATTGAGCAATACGAAGTGGAACATCAAGTTCCCGCGCAAGAAATTGCTGCAGCATTGGCGAAAATGGTGCAGGGTGATCAACCTTTATTGTTGGCAGAATCACGCCGTTCAGAACGCAAGCCAGAGCGTCGTGAAGCCAGTAGTGAACGTGATTCTGAGCCTAAAAGAACCCGTGAAGAGCGTCCGCAACAAACAAGGCCTGCATCTTCCACACGTTCATTGCCGCGCTTGGAACGTGGCATGGAGCGCTTTCGTGTTGAAGTAGGCTCTGATCATGATGCGCAAAAAGGCAATATTGTGGGTGCTGTTGCCAATGAATCGGGTATTGAAAACGAGTTTATCGGGCATATCGAAATTTATGATCAATACAGCACCATTGATTTGCCTGAAGGCATGCCGAATCATATTTTGAAAACCTTGCAAAATACGCGTGTGTCGGATCGAAAAATGCAAATGACTCGCGAAGAGTCAGAACATGATACATCGGCTGAGCGTAAGCGCAGACCATCTCGACCTGCGAGCGGTGGTCACCGTGGCGGCGGAAGCCGTTCTGGATCTGGTCGGCCTCCAAGACGTACAGAAGGTCGTGGTGATGGACGTAGTGCGCCGCGCCGCAAGCCTGGTGGTTCAGGGCCGAAACGAGGCTCATAAACAACAACTTGGATAGAGCGATCGTTTTTTGAATGGTTCTAAAAGGCACAAAGACTTGTTCTTTGTGCCTTTTTTGTTTGGAGTAAGCCTGTTCGTGGAGGGCTGATATGGAATGGGATATATCACTGCTTGTGTATGGTTTGACTGTCGGCCTTTGTGCAGGTGCGTTGGCAGGTTTCATGGCAGGGTTGGCAGGCGTGGGTGGCGGTTTAATCTACGTGCCAACGTTTTATCTATTGATGCCAAACTCTGATAGTGACATGGCCTTAGCTATTTTTGTGAGCATGGTGGCTATTGCCATAACAGCAGGGTTCTCAGTGCGTTCGCATTGGCAGCTGGGTCATGTGGATGTTCGCTTGTGTCATTATTTGTGGCCTACCCTGTTGTTGGGTGCGAGTTTCGGCTTGTGGAGTACCTTGCTTTTGCCTGAAATCTGGATTCTTTTGGCTTTAGCGGCATTAAATGCTTGGGTGGCTTATGATTATGGTCGTGTGTTAGAGGGGAAAAATCAACATAAGGGGATGCTTGCTGTTCTAGGCTTACCCATTGGTTGTATATCGGGCGTACTGGGGATTGCCGGCGGGACGATGGTTGTGCCGTTATTAAGACGTTTTTTAGTATTAAAAAATGCCGTAGGTACATCAGCGATGTGTGGATTTATCATGGTCACTTTTGCAGTGTTTTTGAACTTATTGGGTGAATCAGGTTGGTGGAAATTATTACAAGGTCAATGGCCATTTCTATTGGCAACATGGATGGGTATATTGGTTACCATGCCATTTTCAGCCAGGAAATCGGCAGGCTGGCACGATAAACTTCAGGAGCGCCACCTTCGCATGCTTCTAAAATGCATATTCTCTTTTATCGCTATGATGTTCTGTGTGATTGCATGGTTGAAATAAAAAAGGAGTCACGATTTCTCGTAACTCCTTGTAATATAATGGTGGCCAGACTTGGAATCGAACCAAGGACACAGGGATTTTCAGTCCCGTTATTAACCTTTTCCATGTAGTCATTGTAAAGTAAATATTTACATCTAAAACAATAAGTTAAGCTATAATTAGCGTATTTCATAACATGTTAAAAAGGTATCAATTTTATATTGACGCACCCATAATACACCCATAGATTTCACCCATGGCAATCACGAAATATAAAACAGAAGATAATAAAACTCGATATCAAGTTAGAGTTTATTACAAGGGTAAGCGTTATGGTGGCAAGTCTTTTGAAAGCAAACAAACTGCGCGGACTTGGGAGCGTCAAAAACTTGTTGAGTTAGAAAGTAAAGGTGTTTTTACAGATACAGATGAAGCTCATAATACCATATTAAAAGATATGATTATTAAATACCGTGATACGGTATCAATTCGTAAAAAAGGCTTTAGTAGCGAAAAGGGAAAATTAAATAATATTGCCAATAGTGACTTTGCTAATAAACCACTATCACATATCCAAAGCAAGCATATTGCTGCATATAGAGATGAGCTGTTAAATGATGGATATGCACCTGCAACGGTTAAACAGTACTTGGCATTGCTTTCTAATATATACACGAAAATCATTAACGAATGGCAAATTGCTACAGTGCAGCACGTTGTTAAAGGCGTTAAGCGTCCAGTTGTTAATAACGCTAGAGAACGGCGTTTACTTGGTGATGAGCAAGAAAGGTTATTAGCTAGTGCAGATGATCAATATGATTTAAGAAATGCTATTATTATTGCATTGGAAACTGGTATGCGACAAGGCGAAATTGCATCATTGAAATGGCAAGATATTGATTTAAAGAAACGCCATATTTATGTTAGAAAATCAAAATCTGGATTTACACGTACAGTTCGATTATCGAAAGTTGCAGTTGGTGTATTTAATTCAATGAAACTTAAGAATGGCAAAAAAGTGTTTGTAACCAAGGCAGGTGATATATCAAGAGCATTTACAAGACTTGTTCGTAAGTTAGAAATAAA
>JAUZQS010000301.1 GCA_030950875.1 Mariprofundaceae bacterium
ACGAATGCCCATCGCAACTATTTTGCCCTTATTCGTCCATACACCTGGCAAACCACATCGCCGCTCTGTCTTTATACCATACTCGGACAGCGTCTGAATCGCAGACTCTTCCAATAAATAAATATATTGCCGAACCGTTAAACCGCGCCTCCGCAAATGAATCATGGGATACAGCATCACTTGCCCATGGCCATGAAAGGTTGTTTCACCTCCACGGTCGCTTACAAGCAATGGCGCTGGCAACTTATCACCAAGCCGATTATCAATCGCCCGTTTACCTGTCGTGTAAACAGGCTCATGCTCACATGCCCATATCACCTCATCCACTTTATCTGCGGCAAGTAATGCAGCATGCTGCTTCATCTTCTGCCACATCAATTCATAAGGCTGCACAGCCAGCCATTCAAATGCCATACTCACGCGCAGTAGATCACGTAAAACAGTTCACTCGAAATGGCAGATATAGTCCAGTATATCGCTGACTTCAATATCAAATCGACTGCTTCCAGTCACATGAAAGTTTTCCCCTGCCTGATATGTTTTCCAGTCGTTTTCTGCATCCAAACGAACACGGCAAGAACCTGCAAGAATTTCCATGCGTTCAGGCATATCCGTAGCAAAATTATAACTGCCCGCCAGCATAAACCCGAGTGTTTTTCTTTCACCTTCTGCTGTAACGATACTACGGCTACTTACCTTACCACCATGATAAACATTGGCAGCTTTGGTGATGCTTGCATGTTGATAGTTCATATATTTACCTTCTATTTAGTCACCAATGGACCTTATTTTATCCATCCAGGCTTTAAAGTGCAGGCATTCCGCCTCTATCTTCGCAAGCGTAACTCGCTCAGCAATTGGCACTGTGTGTAATGTCTTCTTAAATTTTGGCGAAAGTGCATCTTCCAATCTTTTAGATGGTTTGGTTTCATAGCCATCATTAATATGTTCAGGTGTAGGAAAAGCCTCGCGCACCCTTTTTAACCTCAAGAAACTATCTTTCCAACTAGGCTCCACCTGCACTAGTTCCTCAATATCAGAAAACCATAAGCCCTCAAGCTCATAAGGCTGTATGTATGGGATAAATCGCTCTGATCGGCACCCTACAACACTTATAATTTCTTGATGCAATGATTTTTCTAGAACATCCACTCGCTGATATACATCAGAATATTGCTTGGCTATATCAAAAGATGGGAACCCTGTATCAAGCTGATAGAGATCAAAGAAGCTCGTTAACACTGCCTGTGGGTTTTGCTTCAATGTATTCTTAGCATTAAACTTAAAGCGTTCAAAACTCAACGCCCCACCTTTTGCATTCTTTGAAGTATTTAACATACTAGGTTTAAGAAAAATTTGCTGTTGGTGAAAAACAGGAGCGATTACCCGCTTGATAAACTGCTCTTCACTTTGCCCTTCAACAAATACAATGACCTCTTGCATATTAAGGTCGCCCACCAATGATATTTTGTTTCCATAACTCACCCAAACTATATTCTTCTAACCAACCTGACAGTTCGTCATCTGTATAGCGTTTAAATGTTGAAACTCCAGCCTCTTCATCAACAACAATAACATCCTCCGCACTAAGCTCATTCACAAGCTCAACAGACTGTGTGGATATAATAAGCTGCCTTTTTTCAGCTACTTGTTTGAGCATATCACCAAGCACCGTAATCGCATAAGGATGCAAACCCAACTCAGGCTCATCAATTAAAATTGTATCTGGAAGTAGGCGATTAGGTTGTAATAAAAGTGTTGTTAAACAGATAAAACGCAATGTCCCATCTGACAGCATATTCGCATTGAATAGTGTGTCTGGCTTACCCTTTTGAGTCCACTCTAAGGATATAAATTCAGAGCTTTTATCTCGGCGTACAAAATCTCCAAAAAACGGTGCAACGAGGCGAATTGTCTCAATGATACGCAAGTAGTAATCATTATGCTCTTCATGCAGTTTCATTAAATAAGCTGCTAAATTCCCTGCATCATGTTTAAGGCGCAAGTTATCTTCCCTAAGATGAGCCTGTTTAACCTTTGCTCGCTCTCCCGTATCATGAAAATGATAAACTCTCCAATTACTCACAGACCCCCTAACATATGGCGAGTAATTATCAGTAGCCGATTTTAGTTTTGATTCATCATGCCCTCCTCCAAGGATAGATGCCGAACTTGTAGGGTAATGAACACCCCCAAACCAACTTTTCTCAACACCAAAAATCAATCTATTATCAGCAGTTGGTATCAAATCAAACTGATAACCATTGCGATCAAAATAAAATTCAGCATGCAGCTTTTCTGTATTTTTTCGCCCAAAATGAAGCAATGCATCTGGCCCACCTTGTGTCTGCACGTAAACTTGAAGGTTTTGCTCATACATTTCATTCAATAGTCTGAACACATTAATAAAATTACTTTTTCCCGAACCATTAGAGCCAATCAAAACATTCAATGATTTTAATTCAAAATCTTTTAAATTATGAATGGATTTATACCCTGAAACTGACAGTGACTTAACAGCAGACATAAGCTTCACTCTCCATAATTAATAGAATCATGACACCAAAGAAAAACAGCACTCTATTTAATACTTGGATAAATTTCCATCCACATCATCAGCCCAGCGAATAATCCCACCTGCTAGGTTCTTCACATTCGTATAACCTTTGGACTGCAAAAATTCGACTGCCTGAGCCGACCTCCCACCCAATTTGCAATGCACCACAACCTCTTGGTCATTGGGTACTTCCAGATAACGCTCTGCCACATCGCCCAATGGAATCTTCTTTGTACCATCAATCGCACAAATACTAATTTCGTGGGGCTCACGCACATCCAATACATATAAATCAGGGTTTGCATCCATCATGCCCTTCAATTCTTTCGGTGTAATATCATAATCAGCCAAAACTTCCTCCTTCTCTACTTCTTCTGTGGGCGGCAAGCCGCAAAATTGTTCGTAAGCTTCCACATCACCAATACTGGGATGATCACCGCAAGCAGGGCAACTTGGATCTTTGCGCAGCTTCACTTCTCTAAAACGCATATCCATCGCATCATAAAGCAGTAAACGACCACTAAGACTTTTGCCTGTATCCAAAATAATCTTCACTGCTTCGGTCGCCTGCAATACGCCAATCAGCCCAGGCAGCACACCCAACACACCACCTTCCGCACACGATGGAACCAAACCTGGTGGCGGCGGCTCTGGATACAAACAGCGGTAACACGGCCCTTGTTTGTGATTAAATACGGTCGCTTGCCCCTCAAATTGAAAAATTGAAGCATAGATCAACGGTTTACCTTCCAAAACACAGGCATCATTAACCAAATAGCGGGTAGGGAAATTATCTGTGCCATCCACGATGATGTCATATTGCGCCACAATCTCGCGCACATTGGCGCGGGTAATACCATCGCCATGTAATTCTACATTCAGATAGGGGTTGATACCCAGCAATGTATCCCGTGCTGACTCAATTTTAGGGCGGCCAATATCCGCCGTTGAATGGACAATTTGACGTTGTAGATTGGAATCTTCCACCACATCAAAGTCCACCAAACCCATCGTGCCCACACCTGCAGCAGACAAATATAATGCGATCGGGCTACCCAACCCACCTGTTCCCACACACAATACGCGTGCCTGCTTAAGCTTTTCTTGCCCTTCCAAACCAACTTGTGGCAAAATAATATGGCGATTAAAACGCGCCAATTCTTCCGCACTTAAAATATCAGACATGACAACCCCCAGAAGATGCGCAATGATTTGTCACATGTGCACAATATACAAGCCCATAAAAATAACATGAATAAGCACCTGCTTATTCTCGGCTGCGGTTATGTTGGTACAAAACTGGCACAAGCTAGCCTGAAGCAGGGTTTTCACGTTTCAGGCACAACACGCAGCCACGAACGTGCGCAAGTATTAAAAGAACTTGGCATAAACCCCATTATCATAGCATCACCTGCTGATATTGATGTGCAAGTGTTAAAGCAAACCACCCACATTGTAGATTCGATCCCACTCACACGAAATAATAACATGATGTTTTCCTCACAATCACAATGGTTGCCAGCATTGATTTCCAAACTTCAATCCTTGCAATGGGCAGGCTACTTATCTACCACAGGCGTGTATGGTGATGCCAATGGCGCATGGGTGGATGAATCATATAACTGTCGACCAAGCAGCCCACGCGGTAAAGAACGTTTAAAAGCTGAACAAACATGGCTGGGCTCTGGGCTACCCGCTGAAGTATTCCGTTTGGCGGGCATTTATGGGGCAGAACGCAATATTATCGCACGCTTAAAGTGTGGTGATTACAAGGCTGTACAATGGAGCCCTCCCCACTATTCCAGTCGCATTCATATCGATGACATTGTTGCCGCAATTCTCGCCGCCATGCAATCGCCGCGCACCGGAAGGGTAATCAATATTTCCGATGATTTGCCTTTACCCCATGCTGAATATGTACAACAAGTCGCCGCCATGATTGATGCTCCCAAGCCTATTATTCTTAGCCCCGAAGAAGGAA
>JAUZQS010000302.1 GCA_030950875.1 Mariprofundaceae bacterium
GTCACGGAATAATTATTTCCAGCTTGAAACTAGGTGGTTGGCGATTGATGTCAATTTAACGGCTAATACTTGATTGAAAATTAACTATTCAGCACACCTATAAAATGGTCTGTAGCTGTTCAGATTGCCGCTTATTTTTCAGAGGCCACCAACAGTAGGCGCTTTTAGGCGAGGCGAAAAGGCGGACGACTCCATGGATGGAGGAGGTAGGGCGACGCAGGATGCCAAAGCCGAGCTTACTCCTGTAAGTAAGTACTTTTTAACGCTGGCATCGGGAAAATGAGGGGTGAGCTGAATAGTTACATTGAAAATTATATTAATTTCGAGTATTTGGCAGCAGAAAAACAGCCGATACAACACGACCTTCCGCAACAAGAATATTGTAAGTGCGGGCGGCTGCCCGTGAATCCATACATTCAAAACCGATATGATTATCAGTGAGCGCTTGTAATATTGACGCATCAGGAAAGAAAGTCTGGCGACCTGTGCCAATCACCAATACTTCGGGCGGTTGAGCAAGGATATGTTGCAAGTGTTCCATACCCAGTTGCTTTAAGCGTTCTGGCCCCCAAGGGGACTCAATATGATTTTGATGGATGCTAATACCAGCGGTGTAACGTGTGTGGGCGATTTTAAAGTAATCATCGCCATACCCGCGAATTAAGTGTGTGCCAGCAATGATGTCAGGAGAGACATCCGCACGAAAAGAGCTGCCTTCAAACATGAGGTGTGGGCCTTATGGTCGCGCCGCCATTTTCTTTAAATCTTCTTCGGATGTTTGTAGCAGACCTTTTAAACGTAACATGACGGGGCTGGCCACAAAAATAGAGGAGTATGTGCCGACCATAATGCCAACAAGCAATGCAAATGCAAAACCATGAATCACTTCACCACCAAGGAAGAAAAGAGCCAATACAACTAGCAGGGTTGTAAATGAGGTCATCAGTGTACGTGCTAATGTTTGGTTAATGGAATCATTGCATACTTTCACTTCATCTTCTGGGTGTTTGAGCTTGCGATTGATCTCAAGATTCTCACGAATGCGGTCAAAAACAACAATCGTGTCATTGAGTGAGTAACCAATGACAGCAAGAATTGCAGCCACGACTGGAAGAGAGAATTCACTACCTGTAATAGCAAACACACCCAAGACAATAGTGATATCATGTATCAATGCGACATCGGCACCGACAGCAAAACGAAATTCAAAACGCAATGTGACATAAATAAAAATAGCCAGCATGGCAATTAACACTGCATTAATGCCGGCTTGGGTGAGCTCGCTTCCAACTTGAGGGCCGACAAATTCAACACGGCGCATATCAATGTTTTTAGCGCCAAAGTGAGATTTTAAGTTGTCCAAAATCGCATTGCTAATGCTGGATGAATTTTCAGAGCCTTTGTTTTGAACACGGATTAAAATTTCGTTAGGGCTACCGAACTCCTGAATAATGGCTTGCTCATAACCAGCAGGTTTAATAGCGGCACGCACATCGGAGATGCTTGGTGCTTCTTTAAATTTCACCTCCACCAAAGTACCACCTGTGAAATCGATGCCAAAGTTAAGTCCGCGAATATCAGGAATCAATGCCAGCAATGAGATGATAATAAGCAAGCTGGAAATCCCAAGTGCAATTTTACGTTTGCCAATGAAATCAATGTTTGAATTTGGATTAATAAGTTGCATGGTTATCTCCTAAATACTCAGCTTTTCAATGCGGTCACGCTTGGCAGTGAAATATGCAATAATGGCACGTGTAACCATGATGGCAGTAAACATGGAAGCAATAATGCCGACTGATAATGTCACCGCGAAACCTTTCACTGGGCCTGTGCCAAACTGGAACAAGACAATCGCAGCAATAAGTGTGGTGATATTGGCATCCACAATGGTTAAGAAGGCTTTGCCATAACCACTGTCAATGGCTGCCAACGGTGTTTTCCCAATGCGTAGCTCTTCTCGAATACGCTCAAAAATAAGCACATTGGCATCGACTGCCATACCAATGGTTAATACAATGCCGGCCATGCCAGGTAAGGTAAGTGTTGCTCCAATCATACTCATGATAGCAACAAGGAGAACCATATTGAAGACCAATGCGATATTGGCAACAAGCCCAAATAAGCGGTAATAAACCATCATGAAAATCAATACGAGAATAGAGCCAATAATGATAGATTCAAAACCTTGATCGATAGAATCTTGACCTAAGCTGGGGCCAATGGAGCGCTCTTCCACGATTTTTACAGGTGCGGGCAATGCACCAGCCCGCAATACAATGGCTAAATTGCGTGCTTCTTCTGGAGAGAAGCTGCCCGTGATTTGAGCTGTTCCACCAGAGATGCGTTCACGAATGACAGGAGCTGAATTGACAGCACCTTCCAAGATAATAGCAAAACGTTCACCGACATGGTGTTTGGTCAATTTATCAAAAATACGTGCGCCTTTACTGTTGAATTTTAAGGTAACCGCATATTCATTGTAACGTGAGTCAATGGATACACGAGCATCCGCAATCAATGAACCAGAAAGCTCGGTGCGTTTTTTAAGTAAATATGGTTGTTTGAATGATTTGCCATTGCGCATTTCTTCTTTGCCATAAACAATGATGTCACCAGGAGGGATATCACCCTGCAAGGCTTTATCCAAATCACCTTTTTCATCGACAAGCTTAAATTCAAGAATCGCCGTACGTCCAATCAAGGCCTTGGCAGCAGCAGAATCATCAAAGCCAGGAATCTGAACAAGAATACGACGATCACCTTGGCGAATAATCACGGGATCGGTCGTACCCAATGCATCAATACGATGGCGAATCACTTCAATGGATTGCTTGACGGCATTGTGTTTTATTTCCTTAGCTTCAGCGTCGGTAATAACAAAATGCAGTGTG
The DNA here is from genome assembly GCA_030950875.1 of Mariprofundaceae bacterium. Taxonomy (GTDB): domain Bacteria; phylum Pseudomonadota; class Zetaproteobacteria; order Mariprofundales; family Mariprofundaceae. Next base: position 2,895 of record JAUZQS010000302.1, read on the forward strand.
TCGCCTTTAAGGCTTGCTGTATATTTTGGTAGGGCATCTTTAAGTAGATCTTCTGCATGACTTAGCTCATCAATGTTCTTTAGGGAAACAAAGATGGTACCGCCTTTGGCATCCAATTTACTATAGCGTATTTTATTGCTGCGCAAAACGCCACGAACTGTGCTTATTTCTTCTTCAACGTGGGTGGCCACTGCCACATTGACATCCACATCTACAACCAAGTGGATGCCGCCTTTTAAATCCAAACCAAGATTCATGGGCTTGCTTAAAGAAGACGGCCACCATGAAGGTACGGTCATAATGTTCGGAGCGGCAGCCATGACAGAGACAACCAATGTGATAAGAATAAGCCAAGCTTTCCAGCGCGGATATGCGTGCATGATGTGTTCCTTGTATATCTTAAGTTAAATAGATGAGAATGCGTTTATACTTTAATCTGAAAGGGACGAAACGGCATCGCGTTGAATCTTGATGCGAATATTATCGGCGATTTCGACTTTCAAAAAATCGTCTTTTACATCGGTGATTGTGCCAAAAATACCGCCGTTGGTCAGCACCTTATCACCTTTTTTCAGCCCTTCGACCATGCTGCGGTGTTCTTTGGCACGTTTTTGCTGTGGGCGAATCAATAAGAACCAGAAAATAACCATAATTAAAACCAATGGAATTAACTGTGTGAAGCTGCTTGCTGAAGCTCCGCCTTCGGCAAAGGCTGGGGTTGAGAAGGCAAGTAGGGCTGCTATGCTAGTAAAAATAGAACGGATGATGTTGTTCATGGTAAGTAAAACTCCTGTTTGTTATTCGGGTATAATAATTTGTTATTGCGGTATCGTTGTAAAAATTGGTCACGAAATTCACACCAGTTCCCCGCCTCAATGGCATCTCTGGCGCGTTGCATGAGATCGCAATAGTAGTGAAGGTTATGCAAAGTATTCAACCTCGAACTTAAAATTTCTTTCGCTATGTACAAATGACGTAGGTAAGCACGGGAGAAATTGCGGCATGTATAACACGTGCAATCTTCCATAATGGGCATGCTATCTATTTGATGTTTAAGGTTTTTTATGTTTATTTTCCCATCATCGGTGAACAACGTTCCATTGCGTGCATTGCGGCTTGGCATGACACAGTCAAACATGTCAATGCCGCGATCAATGCCCTCGATAAGGTCATCTGGCGTGCCAACTCCCATCACATAGTGCGGTTTATCGGCAGGAAGATGGTCAGCAAGCTCG
>JAUZQS010000303.1 GCA_030950875.1 Mariprofundaceae bacterium
TGACGATTACTCAGATTTCAGAGTATTTTGGTATTTCCCGAAATCACCTTGTCAAAGTGGTTCATAATTTAGGAAGATTAGAACTCATTCATACCATCCGAGGAAAAAATGGCGGCCTATTATTGGCTCAAGAGCCAAAAAATATCAACCTTGGTACTGTCATTCAAAGCATTGAACCACACATGAACTTATTGGAATGCTTTGATGATGAAACCAATACCTGTCCAATCACCATGAGCTGCGGTATAAAACATATACTATTCAAAGCCAAAAGAAGTTTTATGGATGTATTGAGGGAACATACTTTGGCTGATCTATTGCCAGAAAATGATGAATCCTAGTCTTGAATATGTTCCTATTGATAATATTCAGGTGATAAGTGCTCATAGTAAGTAAGGAAAAACTCCGCTATAGCTCAATTAACCACCCTTTTAATTCTAATTCCATGTTTTTCTTCATACCTTTCACGCAACACTTAGTTTAGACTTCGCTATAAAATATATAACCTAGATCCTGCAAGTGTTTGTACGTGCAGAGTGTAAGGTATAACTAAGAGAGCCTTCATGTTATCCAAAATCATTGATTCCATTCAACCTCGCCATATCGGCTTGCTTGCCATGTGCGGCCTAGCATTTTTATATATGGCATTGTTTCGTTATGACTCTTACGGCATTGAGGAAGGTGCAGCGCGCGCACTACTGATTAATTGGTCCATTACCGACCAAATTGCCAATGCTACGCCATTGTTCGGCATGCCTGATTTACGCGCCCTTATGTTTATGTTCTTAGACATCCACTGGGCAGGCAGCCTTGCTGCTGCCAAAGTGTTCACCTTGTTTATAATGTTTTCTACAGCACTTATGCTCTACCGCTGGGGTGAACTCAATGACAATGCTGAAACATCCACCATTGCCACTGCTTTATTACTTATTGCCCCCATCACCATTATGCAAGTGGACTCTATTTCTTCGGGAGTATTTTTACTTTTCTGTTTTATATGCGCATTCTGGTTAGAAAAAATGTACGCCGATAGTCAATACACCCTAACTGGTTCAATATTCATGCTCATCGTCATATCTGCATTTGCCGTGAGTCTGCACCCCATGGGATTGGCTCTACCTATTGCACTCATGCTTCTTTGGCTACCTAAAAAAAGTTCTCAAAGTGACCCGAAAAAACGCCGCAACCTTATGCTTGGCATTGGTATCAGCACAGCACTGCTACTTATCATACGTTGGGGTTGGGCAGGGCTTGAAAGTCAAGGCAGTCATTTAGCGAGCCTCGGTACCATCCTTACTGGTTCGCCTATTTTGCAAAGCACACCACCCACTGGTTATGGCTTAATTGTTGCGAGTTTATTGGGTTTTACCATTGCCACATATATTTACCGTCGCTACTTTGAACTTTTCAGCCTAACATTGGTTATCGCATGCCTTATCGGTTTACTTCGCCCTGACACATCATGGGCACTGATGGCACTCACATGCATACTATTTCTCGGATTACCCATGCTTACGGCATTGCACCGTAGAACAGGCATTCAGAGCCTTATTGGGCAACGTGGTTTGATACTTATTCTGATTGTCGTTTGCACCAGTGTCTTCACCTCAGCCGACAAACATTATCGCATGATTAGTCAGCTAAAACTAAAATCTAATACTGATTATTTGATTGCAACTGCCGCCGCCATTGCCAACACACCCAATTCTGAATTTCTAATGGCTAGCCAATGGCCTGCACGCACGATGCTTGCCACCAAACGTGATGTACTACCATTACCACCGCAACGCATTCTCGAAAATGCTACTATCTTTAGTGAAAAAACAGCTGGTATTACGCACTTCATGTTTGATCCTAACGCCCCAGAAAACAAGGCCTTAGGACGGATTTCAGCCAGCCTTGGCCATCAAATGGAAGTCATCGAATTACTGCCAGCAGGCGTGATCATTCAGGTCAACAGAGGTAAAACCAACTAACCCAGAGCTGCTTGCAAAAAAGTCTAGGGGGATAAGATGCCTGCCTGTGCGTAAACGCACGCAGACAATTCAGGTAACAGACACTTACCCAGCAGGCACAGCGAAGACAAGCACAAACAACAATGCCAGTCCCACAAGGGTAAACCTTAGCCGTTCAACAGTTTTTTTACAGACGGTAAATCCAACACAACATTGGAGCAGGTAATACAATGCAAAAGCTTTGGATGCCAAGGTAATGATTTCGAATGTTGAGCCTGACCAGGCCAGTGCCATAGCCAAGCCGCCAACCAGCAAGTAACCCAATCGCGGACTGACGCGCTCCGCAGTAATTTCTACCATATTGGCTGCCGCTGCTAAAGTATCTGCTACAGCGGCTGAAAATTGCGACAAACCTGCGGCAATAATCAATGGCGCAACCAGTAATACGGATACTTCCGCTGCCAACAAAATCAAACTGTTTTCGGCATAATCTCCATTTAATATCACCACAACTGGTAATGCTAATGCCACAAAAACAACATAAACGGTGAGTGATAAATATTGTGACCAGCGGGATGCAATAATTCGTGTCTGACTGTCAAACACTTTGCCAAGATAACGGGTAGTTTCAAAACCTTGTACCACAATCAAAGTGCCTGCCACAATGGTTAGCATTTCCCAAGGCGTACGGTCTGGCATTTGGGGCATCGTAAAACCACCTACATTTAAATAATGATTCATATCATACGCAGCGAACCCAAGCAGCAGCACCATCAAAATGGCTAGCGTGACATACAATGCCCAGCTCTCCATTTTCTCCAATGGTTTCAAACCACCTGTCACGCCGATTAAAGTGATGGTGCCAATAATAATTGTTGTCAGCACACTTTTATTGTTCCCGGTCGCTAGTTAAAACTATGCACTTTAGTGCAAGGCTTTAGCTGCTACACATTTCTGTTATTGTTTAACTTATGCAGGAACAGAGACGAAGTGGTCATACGGTAAGCGTGTTGATGGTGCATTTAGTTTGGGTGACGAAGTATCGTTCCCCAGTGCTTCGCGGCGAGATTCAAAAACGATGCAGGGAAATAATCATCCAGATCTGTGATGCAGAGGATGTGCAGATTTTGAAAGGGGTTGTGAGTAAAGATCACATCCATATGCACGTGGATTACCCCTCGAAGTTGTCGGTCAGTGACTTTGTGAAGCGAGTTAAAGGACGGACATCGAGGAAGCTGCAGTCCGAATTTCCAAGCTTAAAGAAGCGCTATTGGGGCAGGCATTTTTGGGCAATAGGATATGGCGCATGGTCGACGGGG
>JAUZQS010000304.1 GCA_030950875.1 Mariprofundaceae bacterium
GTGATGGAGCCTGAAAAGAATGAGCAGTGGCTGAATTCGGACGCATTTAAGCCGCGCAAAGGTGCTGCGGAGCAATATAGTATCACATTACCGCCGCCAAATGTGACAGGCAGCCTGCATATGGGGCATGCATTTTCAGGAACTATTCAAGACATTCTGGTGCGTTGGCAGCGCATGAAGGGCAAGGAAGTGCTTTGGCAGTTGGGCTTGGATCATGCAGGGATTGCCACGCAAATGGTCGTGGAACGTCAACTGGATGCAAAGGGCATTCATAGAAGAGATTTAGGACGTGATGCCTTTATTGAGAAGGTTTGGGAGTGGAAAGCCGAATCGGGCGGCATGATTTTAGGACAAATGAAACGCCTCGGATTTTCTCTGGATTGGTCACGTGAGCGGTTCACCATGGATGACAATTCATCCAATGCTGTGCGTGAAGTGTTTGTGCGCTTGTTTGAAGAAGGTTTGATTTACCGTGGTAAACGCCTTGTAAACTGGGATCCCGTGTTGGAAACAGCCGTTTCCGATTTGGAAGTGGTGCATGAAGAGGAAGAAGGTCATTTTTGGCATATTCAATACCCCTATGCTGATGATCCAAGCAAGCATTTAATTGTTGCAACGACACGTCCAGAAACCTTGCTTGGTGATGGTGCGGTGGCGGTACATCCCGATGATGAGCGTTACAAAGATTTGATTGGCAAAGAATTGCAGTTGCCACTATGCAACCGTACGATTCCTGTCATTGCCGATGATTATGTTGATCCTGAATTTGGTACAGGCTGCGTGAAAATTACTCCTGCCCATGATTTCAACGATTATGAAGTGGGCAAACGCCATAATCTTCCTGTGCGTAATATTTTCACCAACACGGCACACATCAATGATGAAGATTTTATTCCAGAGCAGTATGTTGGTCTGGATCGTTATGAAGCGCGTGAACATATGATTGCCGACCTAGAAGCTGAGGGGTTATTGTACAAAGTGGAGGCGCATACCCATCAAATCGGGCGGGGTGATCGCTCACATGCGGTGATTGAACCGTATTTAACTGATCAATGGTATGTTGCTATTCAGGACTTGGCCGACCCTGCGATTAAAGCCGTGGAAGATGGCGATATTCGTTTCGTGCCGCAACATTGGGAAAAGACCTACTTTGAATGGATGCGCAATATTCAAGACTGGTGTATTTCACGCCAGTTGTGGTGGGGACATAGGATTCCTGCTTGGTATTGTGCTGATTGTGATCATATCACGGTGAGTATGGAGGAAGTGGGTTGTTGTGGAGGCTGTGGCTCGAATAATGTCCGACAAGATGATGATGTGCTCGATACTTGGTTTTCATCGGGGCTGTGGCCATTTTCAACACTTGATTGGCCGCAAAATAGCGAAGAAATGGAAAAGTTTTATTCTACCAACGTCTTGGTGACGGGCTTTGATATTATCTTTTTCTGGGTTGCCCGTATGATTATGATGGGCAAAAAGTTCACCGGTAAAGTGCCCTTCAAAGATGTATATATTCATGCGCTTATTCGTGATGCGCAAGGTCAGAAAATGTCCAAATCCAAGGGCAATGTTGTTGATCCTTTGGAAATAATTGAAGCTTATGGTGCGGACGCATTGCGCTTTACCTTGGCGCATATGGCGACACCTGGACGTGATATAAAGCTGGATATTAAACGCATTGAATCAAACCGTAATTTCATGAATAAAATATGGAATGCAGCGCGTTTTGTATTTATGAATCGTGGTGATGCCAAGCCAGACAGCGCCATTCAAGCAAAGAATGATGTGAACCGATGGATTCTTTCAGAGCTTCATGCCACGGCGCAAGATGTTGAAAAAGCATTAAATGAATACCGGTTTAATGAAGCGGCAGGTACGCTGTACAACTTCATATGGGGAAGCTATTGCGATTGGTATGTGGAGGCTGCCAAGGTGTCTTTGTATAAAGATGAGGGCGCAGCCAAAGAGGAAACGCAAATAGTGATGCTCACCGTGTTGGATGGCTGGTTGCGATTGCTACACCCGATTTGTCCGTTTATTACCGAGACACTTTTCCAAGAATTACACGGCAACGATGCACGTTTGGTTACCGATGATTGGAATATGGTCTATGCTGATGCCAACGCTGATGATGTTGAAGCAAGCTTACGTATGCAACGTGTGATGGATATGGTGAATGCGATTCGCTCTATTCGTGGTGAAATGAATGTTTCTCCGAGCAAAAAAATTGAAGCACATATTGCGGTTTCGGATGCAATTCGGAGTGAGCTAGAGCCGCAACAGCGTGTGTTGATGAGTTTGGCAAAGCTCGAGTCTTTAACATGGGTTGCGATGGATGCTGAAGTTGAACAGGCAGCAGTCGCACCGTTGGCAGATGTTAAAATATTTTTACCGTTGGCTGGCTTGGTGAATGTGGCTGAAGAGTTGGCTCGAATTGAAAAGAATATTGCTAAGATAAGCAAGGATGTGGGTGGTCTGAAAGGGCGATTGTCCAATGCGAAGTTTGTCGAAAGTGCGCCCGAGGCAGTGGTTACCAAAGTACGCAATGATTTAGCAGAAGGAGAAAGCAAGTTAGCAGAATTAGAAGTGGCACAGAAAAAACTCCAGACGCTGTAAATAGCAGGAAAATTGCTGCAAAGTCGAATGTGTTTTCCGAATCGGCTTATGTGCTGTTAGAAAAAAATAAGATTGTGAAAAAAATAAGAAGTTTTTTCATGGTCGCAATTACTCTTTTGGGCTTGCCTGTTTCGGCACAAGCTTTGGGGTTTGGTGTACCCGTTTTACAAAGCCATCTCAATGAAATATTGGATGTGCGTGTACCATTGTTATTGATGGAAGATGAAAGTTTGAACAATGTGTTTATAGCGTTTGCCAAGCCCAATGAATACCGTTTGGTTGGGCTAGAGCCTTATACGGATTTGTCGGGCATGCGCATTTCTGTGGAACATATGAAGCATGGCGAAGTTTATGTGTTGCTAAGCTCTATATCTGCAGTGCAATCCCCAATTGTATCACTATTGTTGAAAGCGCGTATTGGGCACAATACATATTATAAACAGGTGCAGGTTCTTCTTGATAGCATGGAGCTGGGGGAAAGCGTGCATGCAGTTACACATCATCAGACGAATCAGTTGATGGGTGTGAATAAAGCTTCTCTACTAGGTGGTGTGAAGGATTTAGAACAAGGTTGGGCGCGCACATGGCGTTATGGCCCAGTACGTTCGGGCGATAGTTTAAGTACCATTGCTTACCGCTTGCGTCGAGATAAGCAATGGTCGAATCATGATGTGATGTTGGCGTTGTATCGACTGAATCCTGCTGCATTTATCGACCATGATATAAACAGGTTGAAATCGGGTGTTTGGTTAGAAGTTCCCCATGAGAAGACGCTGAAAAGTTTACTCAAGCAAGCTCCTGAAGCATATGAAAATTTGAAGCGAAAACCACGCTCTGTTGCTAAAAAAAAGGTGGCTACAACGGTTAAACCTGAAGAAATATCATTGGCAGGAAAAAAAGATAATACGGCTTCACAGTTACGCTATGTTGGACGCATTGCCTTGGGAAATGCCGAGCATGTTTTACCGCCTTCAGAACCCGCCATTAGCAAGAACTCAGAGCAGTTGCAGCAACAGCTAAACAAAATGTATAAGCAGGCAATGGATGATCATTTGCAGATGGCTAGTCTGGATAAAAATATCATGGCAATCCGCGATAATCTTGGTCAGTTGAGTGATGATATCACTGCTTTGAAAGAACAACAAAATGCCATGCAACAACAGATGGCTAATTCACCGAGTAGGCATTATTGGATGCTGGGATTTTTGTTGTTGTGTTTGCTTAATGTGATATTTCTTGGGGTGTTTTTATACCGTAGATACGATATAAAGAAGAAAGAAAAGTATGATATTGAGGAAAAGTATTTTAACAAGAAAGTTAAAGAGCCTGAGCCTGTTGAAGAATTTGTATCTGAGCCCAAGCCTATTAAGAAAGAAGTGCGTAAAGAGTATTTGCTTGCAAATAAAATATATGACATTGAGAATCACTTAAACCTTAGAAATTACAAGGCTGCAGAAGATATTTTGAAACAGCTAAGCCAAAGTGAACGGGATCATTTTGGTGTATGTGCTTTAAATGTACGTTTGTATCATGAAATGGGGCGTTTGGATGAGCGTGATAGCTTGATTCGGAATAAGCAGGTGTCGTTGAATGACCGTCAATGGTATTTATTGTGTGATCGCTTACCTATCAATGTATGGCATGCGTTACATGAATCAGGTGTTATTAAAGATAATGGCACATTGGTGGATGTTGAAGATGATTTGGCGCATGGTGACGAAGCCGAACAAGCAAGCTCAAATCAATTGCCATCCGATAGCATCGAGATGGATATATCACCATTGACATCTGTGCCAGATAGACTGAAAGATGAGGGTATCGTTATGACGCTTACGGAGGACGATGATTTATCAATAGCTGCTTCAAAAAATGTTGATAAAAATGATAATTTCTTGGAATTAAATGATAATGAGTTTAAAACCATGGGCGAACACCCTCCTATCCCTTCATCAGAAGATGAGTTTATTAGTACGGTCTTTGTTACGACAAAGGATGGTAAGAAAAAACTGTTATAGCCCTATTTTTTTGATGATAGAGATAACAAGCTACGAGGATTGATACGCGCATGATTAAAACGCACGCCCCAGTGGAGGTGTGCCCCTGTTGATCTTCCTGTGCTACCAACTTCGGCAATGATTTGGCCAGCTTGGACATTGTCTCCCATATGGACATAGGTTTTGCTTAAATGAGCATATAACGTAACCAAACCTTGGCCATGACCAATGGCGATAAGCGTTCCATTTAAGAACATATCTTCGACTAAGAGAACCTTACCAGCCAAAGGTGCCTTGATCGCTGTTCCTTTGGGGGCTGCAATATCAATGCCTGAATGCGGTGATTTGGCTTGGCCATTGACATAACGCTGGGCGCCAAAGGGTGTGGATTCGATGCCTTCAACGGGTATGGATGCTTTTGTGAATAATGGGAATATATCAACATTCATAGCATAGGTCTTTTTGATTGCTTGTTGATCGGCATGGATGCGCTTGATGGCTGCGGCATCGAAGCTGGACATCTTTTTGTCAACAGTGATACGAGAAATACGAAATTTACCCTTGTTAATGGATAGATGGTCGGTGGTGATGGCATTCACACCTACCCATTGAATGGGGTAATTGCCTTCTTTTTGTTTTAAATCAACGCCTATCCAGCCATGAATCGTACCATTGTTATCTTTTTTAAAAGGCCATTCTTTTCCCATACAGGTGAGTTTATGAATCTGTGTGTTTGATGTTAAATCTACCTCAATTATATCGCCCTGTGTGGCATGCCAGTCATGGGCATAGGCGGGTGAAATAAAGCTTAATGATAAGATTAATATGATTAAATAAGGCATAATAGTTACTCACTTTCTGGGTGTAATTGGATTTTTTGTACACGTGTTTCTACATTTCCATCTTGAAAATGAATATGCATGGCATCGCCTTGCTTTACAGAGCTAGCATGGCTGATGAGCTTACCTGATGCATCATAATTAAGGCTATAACCCCGTTGTAATACATGTGTGGGATCGAGTGCATGCAACGTCTCACGGTGCAATTGAAGCTTATAGTGCAATGCTTGTAGCGATGACTTCCAGTTTTGCGTGAGTTGCTGCCTATATGTGGAAAGACGGTGTTGTTTTTCGGGCATGATTTGCAAACGACATGCGGCAAGG
>JAUZQS010000305.1 GCA_030950875.1 Mariprofundaceae bacterium
AGCATCACAATCGGTGTTTCTGCATAAGCAGGTATGGCACGAATATTCTGAATCATGGTTAAACCATCCATATTCGGCATATTCAAATCAGTTAAAATCAAATCATACGGATTATCTGCCGATGCCATTGCCATATCCAAACCAATTTGACCATCTTTGGCTTCATCCACCTGAAAATCTACTTTTGCCAAAGTTCGTTTCACTGTAATCCGAACCATCATTGAGTCTTCAACAATCAATATTCTTGGGCCACTCATAATTCCTCCTTCAATACCATGCGTTCTTCTTCCATAACATAACGCTGGCTCACCTCTTCTTTCCACAACGCAGTTTGACTGGCTTCAGGCACATGATCCGACCAATCTTTCAATGTATGTTTCACATTGGTTAAGCGCTGCGATACACGATCAATATTTTGCAAGTCTGTAAGTGCTTCCATAATCAACGTTTCAACTTCTTCCGAAACGCCCATATCAAGAATTTCTGATAATTTCACCAAGCCTTCTTCACAGCTTTCATTCAACAGCTCTAGCGAGCCACCCACTTGCTTTTTAAGCACGCGTAACAATCGTTTATCCGCCTGTTGCGGCCACACAGAATTATTCATCACTTCACCTTCCAGTACAGCCTTTGTCAACCCTGTTTCGGCTTGTTTTACTACATTTTCACGCTCATTTTCAAGACTTTCCTCGACTTCAACCAACCTATCATTTTCGGCAACTTTTTCTTCTACTTTTTCTTCTACTTTTTCTTCTACTTTTTCTTCTACTTTTTCTTCTACTTTTTCAATCATTTTTTCTACTGTTTTTTCTTGTACAGCTTCTGAACTATCTTCAACGATTTCCTTACGGGTCACATCAGACTTTTCTTCGACAACTTGATCCACATCTGTAGCAACCTTTTCAGTCACTTCTGTTGCATCTTCGACATTCAACACACCACGCCGACAAAATAATAACGTCACTGTTTGTGCTGGCACATCCATTTCCATCACTGGTGAGCCTGCCAATAAATGCATCCGACTACCTGTATCATCTTGTGGCTGCGGAAATAACTTATCCAACACGGTAAATGCTGTTTGCCCATGATGCCTGATTTCTGGCATCACATACGCCATCAACATCCATCCGCGCCGCAAGGCTTCTCGGTATACAGGCACCCAATCCATGCCAGATTCTATTTCCACCAAGCGCGTAGTCGCCACATCCTCAACGAGAACAGCATCGCCCAACATGGCATCCATAAAGGCATAGCTTTTTTCATCCTGTAAGCTTTCCTCCTGATTCAAATGCTTCCTAGCATGTGTGAGCAACTGTCTTGCCATGAAAACATCGTGAAAGGTATCCGGTGAACCAACATCCACTGCCAAATCAGGATAATCCAGCCCTGCCATTTCAAAAGATGAAACATGCTCACCACTGCGCGGCAACACCATCAGTGTGGGCGGTGTCCACCATTTCACCTTGGCTTTGCGCTCTGAAAGCACCCGAGCAACTTCATGAAACCACAGTTCCAACAACGAATCTTCACTACCATTGGACTGCTCTTCAGGGTAAAACATCATCACTTTGCAACCACGCAATAACGATTCCCACATAGCTGTATCCAAGCCATCCCACGCATGCAGTGATACTTTCAACTCACATTTACAATGCGCTGCAGCGCGTTCACAAGCGTCTTTCATGCGACGGTTTTGCAGCGTCAGTTTATCTTCATGTACAGTACTCAAAACATGCACAGTAAGCTTATGATGTTTGAGTGCCATTTCTTCAATCATGGCTGGAAGGCCTGCATGCCAACCCAAGAAAATCATCGATAAATCCCATGTTTCAGGCCATGTGAATTGCTTTAATGCATTTTCATGTGACTGATTCGTATCCATGGACAACGCAGACTCCATAATCCCTGACCAAAGCAGTCTCGGACCACCGAGTCCCACCACATCACTGAATACCTCATCTTTTTCAGCATGCATTAAATCACTAAATAAAACAAATGAACCATCTTCACGACGCGCCGCCAAAAGGTTTACACCTGCTGCAAAACAATCCGTTAACCAAGCATCCAAGACTTGCTTCTCTCCATCCGCAGAAATCACTGACATACCACTGCCCGCTTGCACTTCAAAGGCCCAAGTCACTGTTTTCAGGCCGATCTCACCAGCCACAGCATCCAACATACGAATACCCAATTCAGGCATCCAAGCACAATGATGCATTTGATATAGCATCCGTGCCGTCACAGATGCCGAATTCAATACCGTCATTGCCATCGAATCCGCATAGACCGATTCCAAACGTGGCGACAGCTCCGCTTCTGAAATCATCATGCCATCGACATTCAAATCACGTGCCAAATGATGGCTATCCACCAAGCTTTCCGTATCCAATGCCTCACTATCTTTGCGAAACAGCACCAATTGCCGAATCCCTGTCAAATGAAAGCGTTCCATCAAACTACGACTGCCAGACTCAACCTCTCGTACCGATAGCCAGCTACCAACACTATTGGCATCAATCAATGCTTGCTCATGAAAAATCCATACCGAAGACATGCTTTGTCGCATGCGTGAAAAAAATTTATCCAGACGTTTCAAAATTGCCAACGACTGATCATTCCAACCTGCAAAAACCATTTGTTCACGCGCCGATAAAGGGCTATTGCTTAGTTCACGCAACATATATTGCATCACATTTGAACCAAGGCTAACCATCAAAGCAAAGAAAAATACGCCCGCAAGAACCAAGACCGATGTTAGCCCAACCAGCCATGGTGAAAAAGCCTCGGGTGTTGCAGCGCCAGGGTCAGTCAGCACACGAAAAACATACAATATCACCTGAAACGGCAAGTAATCTGCCGTTGTAATACTACCATCATCATTGATATCCATTTCAGGATAAAGATAGATCACCGACAACGAGCCTATAATCATCATGGCCACTAACATGCCTGCCAACATACTGCTTTCACTGCGCACTTCTTGCATGGCAAGCACACGTTTGGCTGCTTTAGCAATATTCCCAACAGGATTTAACATCACCAGAAAACGAATCGCACGTAGCCCAACCCAAGCTGCTGCCACACCAGGAACTAGCCCTAATACGGCAACACTGGCAAGCATATCCAACGATACAAAAGCTAATTCAGCCTTTTTACGGCCGCCATCAGGCAAGACCTTAAGAATTGATATGGTACGACACACACCTTCAATGAATAAAAATACGCCGATATACATCGCCACCGTTGGCACTGCAATCGCAATACATGCCAACGCCATCACCACCAACGCAAACGGCAACGAATAAACAAAGGTATCATGGGTAAGGAATCGAAAAATCCGCAACATGCGTAACATATACATACCACGAAATAGACGGGCAATGCGAAGATAAACTGCCTGTTGCAATGGGTTTACAGGCATCAACAAGGCTGAAATCAAACTAATCGTTGCCAATCCATCCAAAATCAAAAATGCCAATTCAGCCCGATTACGAAAGTGATTCTCTTTTTGCAACCAAAAACGCAAGCACCATTCAGTCACAAAGAAGCCACCCAAGGCTACCAATACAAAGCTATAGCGTTGAAACATGCACAACACCAATGCAACAACGATAAGCATTGCATAACGCGGATGCGAGAAAACACGCTCACCCAAAAGCAACCATTCACG
>JAUZQS010000306.1 GCA_030950875.1 Mariprofundaceae bacterium
GCCCCTTCACGGTATGCTTCTGCCGCATGACCAAACGTTGTTTCAGCGGTTAACATAATCACAGGTGCATTGAACATACCTTGTGATAATGCATTCATGCCATTTCCATCGGGCAAAAACACATCCAAGAACACCAAGTCCACGCCATCTTTTTGCAGGTTTTCAGCCTCAGCCAACGTACCTGCCTCCAACACCTCAAAACCTTCTTCTTTTAAAACGCGTGCCAATACCCAGCGAATACCAGCGTCATCATCAACAATCAGCGCGCGCATCATAAGCTCTCCTTCATAATGGGTAAGTGCATCACAAATGTAGTGTCTCCAGACCCTTGTTTTAACGAAATCCGTCCACCATGCTCCTGCACAACACGTTGAACCACAGCTAGCCCCAAACCACTTCCTCGGGCTTTATTAGAGACATAAGGCTCAAACAAACGATCCCGTAATGCTTCAGGAATAGAGCGGCCATTGCTACGTATACTTAGCTCCATGACCATGCCCTTATGGCCTGGCAAAGCAACCAAAGGAGCAATGCGTGTTTCCCATGTAATACATGTTGATTCAGCTTCCAGTCCATTCACCCACAAGTTTTCTATCGCTTGTCGCAAACGTGTTTCATGCACCCATATATTGGGTAAACTTGGATCATAAACACGGCGCACCTGAACCTTTTGCGATGCTGTACAAACATTATCAAGAAGCGCATGAATATTGACTTCTGTCATCGCTACATCCGCGCGTGGCCCAACCTGTAAAAAATTATCAATACGCTCTTTAATACGATCGACTTCAGCCAAAATATGCGCAGAAATTTCTGCTGCATCACCACGACTTTGTTCATGCAACAACTGCGCTGCACCACGCAATGCAGCCAAGGGGTTTTTTACTTCGTGCGCCATTTCAAGGGCAATACGTGCCACAGTTTCGGCCATTTCATGACGTTTGACATGCTCTTCTACCTCTGAACGATTTGCTTCAGGAATAAGCCCTATAACCACACCTTGTTGACCTTGCATTGGCCCAAAATGCAGTGAATAAGGCATATGATTTTGACGGCCACAAAAAGCATCATCGGCAACTGTTTCACCCTTCAAGGCTCGCTCAACCATGGTGTTTACTTCCGATGATGGCTGTAAGAAAGCTGCCAAATGACGCCCTTTCATGCGGCCCAGTGATGTGCCCATATGTCCCTGTGCTAATTCGTTCGCATGGGTGATAAGACCTTCTTTATCTACCAAAATAACTGCCATCGGCATCATATCCAATAGAGGAAATTCCTGATGATCATTCGTAGACATTATGCCGCCAACAGCAAAGCATCATCCAATGCTAAGAAATAGTCTCGTGCAACCTGTAACTGTGTATTCCAATCATCTAAACGCTGAAAATGACCGCGAAATTCAGCAGAATCACGCAAGCCTTTGCTATACCAACCAACATGTTTGCGTGCCATTTTAGATGCAAACCGAACCCCATGATGGTCTGCCAAATGCTGCATATGCTCTTCAACCACCAGCCACCGCTCTTCCGCCGTTGGCACACTTGGCTTGGGCAAACCCATGATTGCAGCATGGACTTCTTGAAGAACCCAGGGATTACCCTGCACTGCACGCCCCACCATCACACCATCACAGCCAGAAATACGTAACATTTCCAATGCACTATCACCATCCACCACATCGCCATTACCAATCACTGGAATGGATACAGCAGCCTTGGCACGACCAATATCTTCCCAGTTGGCATGCCCATTAAACATTTGTGCACGCGTCCTGCCATGTACGGTTAACATTTGAATGCCTTCATCTTCGGCAATTTTAGCAATGCGTTCTACATTTTTGCTGGGTTCATCCCAACCTGTACGAATTTTCAGTGTTACAGGAATATCAATGGCTTCAACCACAGCACGGATCGTACGTGCCACCAACGCTTCATCTTTAAGCATGGCAGAACCAGCCACTTGTTTGCATATCTTCTTCACAGGGCAACCCATATTGATATCTACAAAATCCGCACCGCGCGATACCGCCCAATGCGCCGCTTCAACAACAAACTTGGCGTCAGAACCTGCAATTTGAATGGATACTGGCGATTCATCGTCATCCAATTCAGCCATGCGTTCCGTACGCTCACGCCCTTGCTCTACCGCACGCGAAGCAATCATTTCAGTAACCGTTAAACCAATGCCATAGCGTCGACAAATACGTCGAAACGGCAAGTCGGTAATACCAGCCATGGGTGCCAATACCAACGGAGGGTCAATACCATGTTGACCTAATGAAAAACCTGCAAGTGGAGCCTTAATCAAGATATGCCTCTGCCTAAAAAAAAGGCAATGATAGCTTTACAGGGGTGAATTGTCGAATATCACTCACTTAATGCCTAATTTATTCAAAACTTTTTGTAACTATTCAGCTAACCCCTCATTTTCCCGATGCCCGCGTTAAAAAGCGCTCACTTACAGGAGTAAGCTCCGCCTTTTTGCCTTGTCCTCAGAAAAATAAGCAGCAATCTGAACAGTTACAGGCTATTTTATGGTTACACTGAATAGTTACAACTTTTTTACCTTCATTCGCACGCAAGGATATTACCATGCAATTAGCCCCTCAATGGCTTAACCCTGACGCAAAGCCTTCATACCCACCTGAATGCGTTTGATCGTTTCGTCTAAACCCAATAACTCCAAAGTCACATCAATCGGCGGCGAAACAGGCCCTCCAGATAGTAAAATACGAATCGGTTGCGCCAGTTTGCCCATATTGACTTCGGCTACCTCACAAACATTTTCAATCAAAGCGTGCGCAGATTGAGCCGTCCATTCAGGTAAGGCTTCAGCTTGTTGAACA
>JAUZQS010000307.1 GCA_030950875.1 Mariprofundaceae bacterium
GGCTCGACGCCGGCCACCCCGCCCGAATTCGAGTTCTTGAAAAACCAAGCGTGGCCCGCGTCCATGCGCAACAACCTGCGGCTGCTTTTTGGACGCTGGTTGGCCCAGCACGCCTGGTACGACGAAGCGTTGGAGCAGTTAGACGGTCTGGCCATTGGAGATGTGGTGGATCCCGCCTCGCTACTTTTTTATCAGAGCGTGGCCCGGCATCGGCTGCTGCAAAAAGACGCCTGCCTTCCCGCACTGACCCTTCTGCTGGAGAACGAAGAAACGATTCCTCGCCGCTACAGCACGCTGGCCCGTCTGATGGAGGCCGACATCAAACCGCTGAAAGTCGATTCTCTCGATGAAGTTTCCAGGATGATGAATGAAGTGCAGCGCCGGCTTGACTTCGGCCGCGCCGGCGGTCGGGTGCGAAAACAGGAAGACGACGTCATCGCGAAACTCGACAAGCTGATTGGAGCGGCTTAATCCTTGTGGTTGTTCTGGCCATACTCATGGCAGGTTTGTATTTTTGGGTGTTTAACCCTAAAAATCGCGATCAATTTGAACAACACCGTGATTTTGTAAATGAAAATGGAAAAGAAGAGGATATGAAGAGGGAGGTTGAACATGGCCAAACAAAATAAGCCGCAACAGGCCCCTGATACCGGACATGAATGGGATGGGATTCGTGAGTTAACCAATCCACCACCGCGTTGGTGGATGATATCGCTGCATGCTAGTTGGATATTTGCTGTGGGTTATATCATTCTTTATCCATCGATTCCATTGGTTCATGAATCAACTAAGGGGCTGCTTGGCTGGACTCAAATTAAAGAGTTTAAAGAAGATGTGGCTGAAAATGAAAAAATAAAAGCGCCGTTTTTGAAACAGGTCGCAGCGATGGATGGTGAAGCATTATTAGCCGATGCAGGGCTGCGTAATTTCTCTGAATCGTCAGCTAAAGCGATCTTTGGTGATAATTGTGCGGCATGTCATGGTTCGGGTGGGCAAGGAGCGCCAGGATTGTTTCCAAGCCTAGCCGATGATGCATGGTTATATGGTGGTGATATGGAAACCATCATTGAAACGATTACGGATGGCCGAGAAGGGAATATGCCTGCTCATAAGGGTGAGATTGCTGATGCTGATATCGAAGCATTAGCTGATTTTGTTGTAGCCTCGTCGCAAGGCAAAGGCACGGCGAAAGGTTTGGCTCTTTTTAATGAATCGGGTTGTGCTGATTGTCATGGAGAAGATGCTCAGGGTGGGTTCATTAACGATCTAGGCACTGGAGCCCCAAATTTAACCGATAGCCTTTGGCGTTTTCAATCTACACGTGAGGGTGTCTTGCGTACCATTCGTTATGGTGTGAATCAAGAGGATGTTCCGCAAACGCGCACGGCCATCATGCCTGCATTTGGTGAAAAACTTAGCCCTGAAGCGATTAAAATGCTGGCAGTTAAAGTTCATGAGCTAGGCGGCGGGAAATAGGAGAGTACTATGGATGAAGTTGTTATAGGTACAATCGCTGCAGTCACAGGCACCGTTATTATATTTATTGTTGCAGCTTATTATTTTTTCAAAATCATTACGAGTAAGGATGATGCCGAATAAATAGACGGTTGATGGGATAATGAAAAGGGAGGCTTCGGTCTCCTTTTTTTATGTTTATACGGAGCTGTAAGGTGGGTAGCTTATGGTTTTGCGCTATTAGTTGATTATATCATAATATCAATATATGTTACTCGTAAATTTTAGCAAGGGGCTTATATGTCGGAACAAAGGCAAAGTAAAATCGAAGATATATATATCGAGTCTCACGAATGGCATGTAAATACGGGTGATGAAACCATTCATGCCAAACGTATTGCAGGGCGTTTCAGAAGTTTTAGATGGTATGCCTCGGCATTGTGGATACTTTATTTTGCGATGCCGTATGTTCGCTGGGATGGTCAGCAGGCAATTTTGTTTGATATTCCTCATCGCCAATTTCATTTGTTTGCTATCACAATATGGCCGCAAGATTTATGGATGTTATCGCTGGTCTTAATTCTACTTGCGATAACATTATTTGCAGTGACGGCAATTGCAGGGCGTGTGTGGTGTGGCTACTTTTGTTTTCAAACGGTTTGGACGGATTGGTTTACATGGTTAGAAGATAAAATTGAAGGTAATCCAATACAGCGGCGTAAACTTGATGCAGCACCTTGGAGTACGCGTAAAATTCGTTTGAAATCACTGAAGCATATCTTATGGATGTTAATTGCTTTGCTGACAGGCTTAAGCTTTGCCGCTTATTTTACGGATGCCTATGACTTATGGTATCGTTATTTAAGCTTGGATGCACCGCTTGTGGCTTGGGTTGTTTTGGGGTCATTGTTTACTGTAACCTATATATTTGCTGGCTTTATGCGTGAGCAAGTCTGTTTTTGGTTGTGCCCTTATGCCCGTATTCAAAGTGTCATGATTGATAAAGATACAGAGCTTCCCACTTATGATGTAGAGCGTGGTGAACCGCGTGGCAAATTGCATAATAAGAATAATGAGAAACGTGGTGATTGTATTGATTGCCATCTCTGCGTGGGCGTTTGCCCAACTGGGGTGGATATTCGTACAGGTATGCAAGAAGGTTGTATTACCTGCGGCATGTGTATTGATGCGTGTGATAGCATGATGGAAAAAGTGGGTCGCCCAGGTGGTTTGATTCGTTATGCTTCAAGAAAAGAGATGGATGGGGAAATGTTGCCTGCACTATTTAAACGGCCACGAGTGGTGATTTATTCGCTTATTCTTGCTTTAGCTATTGGTGGTATTGTTTATGGTCTAACTCATATTCCACCTGTTGAGCTTTCAGTGGTACATGAAAGACAACCGCTATTTATTCAAATGAGTAACGGGGATATAAAAAATAAATACACAATTAAGGCGATTAATAAAACTGCTAATGACTTACATATGAGACTTAGTATCGTTGGCGCTGAAAATGTGCGAATTGTTGGTGAAGAAGCGCAAGATATTAACTTTCAAGCAGGGACATTGATTCCTTTTCATGTTTTTCTTGTGGCCAAGCGAGATGCATTAAAGCAAGAGCGAACACCGCTAACTTTTATTTTAGAAAGCCTTAATGGAGCAAAGATTAAGTTAGAGTATGAGTCGGTTTTTATGGGGCCTGTGGGTAAGTGATAGGAGTAAGTATGTTGAGTGAAACGTTAAAAGAAGATCTTAGGAACCCATGGTTGCGTGTTATCTTGCTTATCATCGGAACCACGGTGGTGGTGAATGTCGCTTTTATTACCTATGCATTTATGGTGCCTCCGAATCTCGTTGTGAAGGATTATTATGAGCGTGGTAAAAATTATTTTCATGATGAAAACGTACGTAAAGAAGGCTTGCCCACAGCTTGGCGTTTGCAGTTAATGTTGCCTGATAAGTTAAAATTGGATACACCTGAAACATGTCGTTTGTATGTGATGGATCATAATGGAAATCCCGTACAATCGGGCAAAGTGGTTTTAAGTGCTTATCATGTTAGTCGTGCCAGCGACGACTTTAAAATTCAATTAAAGCAATCAGATATTGGGACATTCACAGCACCGATTGCTTTCCCTTTTCTAGGCAATTGGGATTTAATTGCTCGCATTGATACGGGTGAAGAACATTTTGATACGGCAAAACGTATTTTTGTCGGAAAGTAATCATATCGACCAAGCCGGTGACATGAGAGGTTGTGATGAAACGAGCTGCTTTCACTGTGCTCTTCCAGCCAATGGTCCTGCCACATGTTACGGTGATGTTGCGGGTCAATCGCATCGTTTTTGTTGCAGTGGTTGTCTGAGTGTTTGTCAGGTTATTCATGAGGCAGGCTTAGATGGTTTTTATCAGCGTCTAAAAAAACGAGAAGCCACGCTAGCGCCACCACCTGATGCGCCCAGTGATATGGATCAGTATGATCTGCTTGAAGTGCAGGATGATTTTGTGCAAACCCTTGCCGATGGAAGTCAGCAAACGCAATTGATGGTGGAAGGGATTCATTGCGCTGCCTGCGTTTGGTTGATTGAAAAAGCCTTGCTAGGTATGACGGGTGTGATCAAAGCCGAAGTCAATTTGGTACACCATCGCTTGTTGTTGCAGTGGCAACCAGAGCAGCTTTCTTTAGTGAAAGTGATACAGCGATTAGCCGCATTGGGTTATGCCGCCGTACCCTTTAATCTTGATCATGTTGAAGGGAATATGCGTCAGCAACGCCGCAGCATGTTATTCCGATTGGGTTTTGCAGCTTTTGGCGCAATGAATATGATGTGGATATCCATTGCACTCTATGCAGGTGCATTTTCTGGCATTAGTCAGGAATACCGACACTTTTTCCATTGGGTTAGTTTTGCCATAGCGACACCCGTTTTACTGTATTCGGGCGGGCCTATTTTGCGTTCTGCTTGGCAGGTTTTGCGTCAGGGGCAGTTAGGTATGGACTTGCCCATTGCTATTGGTGCACTAGCCACGTTTAGTTATTCTACTTGGCAGCTATTTCATGCTGACGAACATGTTTATTTTGATACTGTCGTAACCTTCTTATTTGTTATTCTTATTGGCCGATATTTGGAAGCTATGGCACGTGGTAACGCATCGTCTGCGAGCTTGCGTTTGCTGGAGATGCAACCGCGTATGGCGACGCGTCTAACCAACGATGGCGAAGAACGTGTTGCTGTTCGCAAATTGAATGTGGGCGATGAGCTGCGTATCAAAGCTGGAGATAAAGTGCCCGCTGATGGTGTGGTTATTGAAGGTGAGTCGTATTTAGATGAATCAATGATGAGTGGTGAGTCTCGGCCCATACATAAATACATCGGCTCAAAACTTATAGGCGGGACAGTTAATGGCGAGTCCCCCTTGGTGATGCAAGTGGAACAGACGGGCAATGCCACTGTTTTATCGCGAATTATTCATTTGGTTGAATCTGCACAAGGTTCAAAAGCACGTATTCAACGTTTAGCAGATCGTATTGTACCTTACTTTGTGGGAACAACGTTGGCTCTTTCAGCCATAACATTTTTATACTGGTTTCATGTTGATATGGATGTGGCATTACTAGCAGCAACGGCAGTTTTGATTATCACTTGCCCATGCGCATTGGGTTTGGCAACACCTATGGCCATTGCTGTGAGCACAGGGTTGGCTGCAAAATGGGGTGTATTGGTTCGTAATGGTGAGGCTTTGGAAGGTATTTCCAAGGTAAGTCATGTTGTGATGGATAAAACAGGCACGCTGACAGAAGGGCGAATGTCTGTTGCAAAGATTATTTCAGATGAAAATCATGACCGACTCTTAGAATTATCCACAGCCGTTGAACGCCATTATTCTCACCCTATTGGGCTTGCCATTTGCGCATCAGCAGTCGAAAAAGAACTTACTTTTCTTGCATGCCAAGACTTACAATTTAAACCAGGTCTTGGCGTGGGCGGCAAGGTTGTTATCGGTGATGCGGGTGATTGTGAGGTCTGGGTTGGTAATCAGCGACTGATGCAACAGCTTGGTATTTCAATTG
>JAUZQS010000308.1 GCA_030950875.1 Mariprofundaceae bacterium
AAAGGGTCTGGCATGATCCAGCACGCACGAGAAATATGCTGTATGACTCAAACAGAGTTCGGAAAACTTGTAGCAAAACGCATAGGTCGAGAACTGGCATATCATCAAGTGGTAGTCGCGGGCTGGGAGTCTGGGAATAGATCCCCCCGTCGCAATGTTCGTAATGTCTGCTGTTATGATGCAGCAAAATGGACGATAAATGAGGTTGAACGTATAGTGGGGGTAAGCTTGACTGATGCACAAGCCTTAGAAATAGCTGACGTTATTGTTGAATCACAATCCTGAGTGTAAAAGTCGGCTATATATGTTAATGGTTACTTAACCAATATTAGCATTGACGATAACATATCTGATATTTTAGCATCACTATTATACCAGATTTCGCACTCCCTATGCTTTACTTTTGACACTCTATGCTCCCTTTTCTTCCTAAATTTGAACTCTTTACGGTATTTCTGAACAGCATCAGGGCTTAGTCTGTAAAATTCGGCTGTCATAGCGATAGTATGGGTTTCTGAATAACTGGCTATTGCAACACGCATTGATACTGACAAAGGTGAACGCCTGCTTGTGGATGCCATTATATTGCCCCTATTATAGTCAGCGCATCATCTACACATCGTGCTACATTCACGCTTCCTCGCCAATCGCTATGCCAGCGTTCCTGTAACGCATTAAGTTTTGATGCCTTGGATTTTGTTTTTACTTCAATTAAGTAGTTCTCTGAACGGAATCCAATGAGTAAATCTGGGCAACCTTGTCCGACACCGTGCAAGTGCTGAACTGTCGCTCCGACTTGTCTTAACGCTGCAACAATTTCGGCTTGGTTTATATCGACTCTAGCTACTCGCATGGCTTACCTTCCGTGATTCTGATGGAAGCCGTATTTCAGGTTTCCTGCTTGTCGTGCTGTGATGGCATCATCTTTATCATCGTAATATCCAAGATGAATATCTTTACCCGCAACCTTTATTTGAACCTTCCATTTCTTGCTGCCCTTGCTCCAACCAATACCATTTACGCCACTTGTATTATTTTTATGCAAAGATGCGTTGTGCTGGTTTTCAGTAGGTGTCGCTTCCCTGAGATTTATAATCCTGTTGTCGTTTTTGTGGTGGTTGATGTGGTCAATCTGATCTGGAGGAAAAACACCGTGGCTAAACAACCATGCAAGGCGATGCGCCCTGTACATCCTTCCTTGTATTCTGATACGTATATAGCCTTTATCTACACCCCCCGCAACGTCGCCAACATGAATATTGTTTGCAGGTTTCTTCTTCCAAGTAAAAATCCCAGTATCAGGATTATATTGTAATATTTCTTTAAGTATTTCTTGAGTCAATTCTGGCATAAATGTCTCCAAGCATGTATTCATCCAAAACGGCAGGGTAATTACTCCGCTGCCTCATCTGCTTGGATGTGCTTTGCACTTTACCACTTTTCATTTAACGCTGCAAGTTCTGCATATTCTGGACTTGCTAATCCCATTGCCCCAATGCAACTTATCTTTGCTAAACATATAAACATCATGATAGCTAAAAACGACATGACAACGTATACATTTACCAGCATAGATGAACTTTGTTTTTCGCATCGTTTTTCGCCCTTAATACACTCCAGTAATCTATACTTTTTGCCACGCTATCAGCCCTTATTTTTCCTAGCTCCTGACTTAATTGAATCATGAGCAATGTAATTTTTTGTGCTTCATAGCACATTGTGGGGTCTGTGTTGTTTTTAGATTTAATCACGTGAAATTCAGTATGCTGTTGCAATGTTCGTGGATCTCCTGCTCTGTGAACCCGTCCATAAAATTCTGCAATGCAATGTCGATCCATTTTGAGTACAGTATTTCAAATTCGGACTGATCCATTTTGTCGAAAGCGATTGATTTTGGCACATAAATCATCACGCCCTTGGTGGTCACATGTTCGCTGTAATGGCCAGATTTAAGCTTAAACTCAACAAGCAGATCCTCTATCGTGCTATATCTCTCCTGATTTTCTAAAACAAGATTAAGCAGTGCGAATGCGAGCCTGTGAAATTGCCCGTTTCTTGGCTTCACAATCTTTGCTCTCAAGTCAGTGCCAACACGCCAAACCCTCAGCAAATCGTGATCCTGCTGTGTTGCTGCAACCAGCATGCCGCCCTGCATTTTTCTTAAATGTATTTCAGCCATTAGAAATTCACCAAAAAAAACAGCCCGGCAACCACTGCCCAATATGCAGATGTACCCCACTTGCCATCTGTCATATACGCGATAGATGTCGATACACTAATTGCAATAAGCAGGACTGAAATAGCCTGAGTCCAAATCATTCTACTGTCGCCATGGTATCCCCGTCCTATAAACTTTCTCATAATTTTCTCTTATCAACTATTTCACATGGTTTATCGCAATTTTCGCAGTTATACCCTGATATTGTTTTCTGAACATACGCATTACAGCACGTAGATTCGTAATGACATAACCTACATTGATGGTTTTCTGTCCTGCCATGTATACATGTCCTAATCATTCTACCGCCTCACTTAAAATCTTTTTCAACACGCCCTCCAAATACAACAATCATGCTATCATGCATTCCTGACTTATTGGTAACTCTCTCGCCAAACGTATTTACTCCTTCAAATTTCACCCTACCGCGCAAAAAACGAATATCTTTAGCATTTGGCATGATATGGTCATGGAATAAGACCGTGCTTGTGCTTACAGGCAATAGCATAACGCAAAGCGCCCCACCTTGTGAGTACTCAATAGCACGCTTAACAAATGCCTCTTTTAGAGTCCTGCTGTATGGTGGATTTATAAAATTACGCACCCCCCAATCAATAATCAACCCGTCATTATCTGGCGTAATCGCACTTTCGTTTATTGGGCATGGGTCAAAATCAAAATCAAACTCTGAATTAAGTTCATCATATAAATAGGATGGAGTTGCCCAATTATCACTGTTTTGTAAATTTCTATTCTTCATTCGACTGCCTCACTCAGTATTTCCTTCAATATGCCTGCCAGTTCATCAATTTGCTCTGCTGTTTCAAGCGAAAATGATGTTGTAGATTCATCAGCCGCAAAATCAGAAGTCGACCCCTCGAGTTGCAGATAACACCCTCCACCCAACGTCTCGACTGACACTTTCAGATGGTTACTTGCTAATATCCCATCCTTTCCCTCAAGGGGTATTATGTATTTTATAGCGTGTGCCTTCATTTAATCACCACCATACCCATTTCAACCCATCTTTTCAGCGTCCGATATTGTGCGCGTCGCATATACCATTCTTTATTACTATGCCAGTCGTCATTTGGAACTCGCCCGTCCAAAACATCATGGCATTTTGAGCAGCAAAAACAAGCATTTACGTCTGCGCTTTTCAATCCCATGCCATGTGCTTCACTTGGTAAATGA
>JAUZQS010000309.1 GCA_030950875.1 Mariprofundaceae bacterium
ATCTGCGCATCTCGATCATCCATGACTCCAACTGTTCAACCAAACGATCCCGATCAAAATGCTTTTCATAATACGCGCGCCCGGCTTGCCCCATTCTCTTGCGCCTGGCTTCGGACAAATCCCGCATTTTCAATACCGCATCCGCTAAAGCTTGATGATCACCCGAATCAACGCAAAAACCACTGCCACTTTCCCTGATAACATCAACACCTGCGCCATTCAAAGCGCCAAGCAAGGGGCGCCCGCAAGCCAGATATGACTGCACCTTGCCGGGAATGGTGGTGGACATCACCGGATCATCACGCAACGTCACCAGCATCGCATCTGCAAGCGAAAAAAAGGTGGGCATCTTCTCCATTGGAAAACTGCCCAGAATATGCACCTTATCCAATCCTTCTTGCTGCTGGATCTCCAGCCAATTGCGCCTGCGCCCATCACCAAGAAATACCCAGTGAACATCTTCGTGGCTCAGAATTTTTGCAGCATTTACAATAGTATCCAGCGATTGCGCCTCTCCCAGGTTGCCTGCAAACATCACAATAAAACCGTGCGTGGGAACGAGTTGCCGCTCCGGTGCTGAATCGGCCAGCTTTACCGGCTGGTACAATGTTTCGGCCCAGTTGGGGAAATACGCTATTTTTTCGCGATCTCCGCCTACTTTTATGATCGGATTAACAAAACTTTTTGATTGCACCAGAATTTTATCGCAACGTCGATAAATCGCCCTCACCATCGCCGCCACGCCAGACAACACGCGGGATGATTGCACCGCCCCGGTAGCCGCCAATGTTTCAGGCCACAAATCCTGCACCCAGAATAACATCGGCGCTTTTTTTAACCGGCGCAACAAAACAGCCGGAATGCCCACCGTTACAGGCGACACTTCAAAGGTAAAAATGCAATCAAATTCCTGCTTACGCAACATCCACGGTGCCAACAGACAGGCAGACAATGCAAATGACAGATAATTCAAGACCAACTGCCATGATCTGCTTTCACGCCTTGCGAACAGAGGAACACGAACAATGGGAATTCCCTGCATCGTTTCGCGTTTTTTATTCCACCATGCATAACCATCGTAGATCTTCCCAGCCGGATAATTAGGCATACCAGTGAGAATGGTGACCTCGTGACCTTTATCTTTCAAGGCAATAGCAAGATCAGTAATACGGAAGTTTTCCGGCCAGAAATACTGAGTCACAATAAGGATGCGCAAGGTGATAATCGTTAAAGCGAATACTGCGAATACAGATCAGAATGGTCTTTCATAAAAGCCACCATATCACGCACCATTACATCATAATCAGGAATGGACTCATCGAGTTCCTGACGCGTATCAATCAGCGTCTTGTTGGTAAATCGGCCTTCCACGGCTTCGATCTGTATATCTTTGTTGGTGTATTTCTTAAACAGCATCAACAAATCATATTTGTTGATCGGCTTGTTGTTGGTCACATGATACAGGCCTGAAATATCACTATGAATGACTTGAACCACTACTTTGGCCAACTCCAAAGTGGTCACGCCAGACCAAAAAGCCTTGGTATAACCTTGAATGCCCAAGGTCTGTTTTAAAAAGAAATTTAATAAACCTGTCCCATTCGATTTTATTTCTGGGCCGATAATTGATGTGCGAATCGTCAAATCTTTCTCATTAATCACTTCGCCCAAGGCTTTTGTCCGAGCGTAATTATTGTCACCATCCCGAAAGGAGGCTTCAATATACTTTCCTTTTGCTCCTGAGAACACACAATCTGTACTAATATGAATGAACTTATAATGCAGAACATTCCCCAAATCAGAAAGAAAATGTGGCAAATAGCTATTGATAAGAATAGCTGATAAAATATTTTCATGAGATTGCGTGATAAGAGCACCAACACAATTAACCACGTAGTGGGGCTTTATATCAGATAAATATTTTTCCAATCCTTTGAAATCAGTTATATCCAACTCTTGATTAACAAATTTCCCAGATTGACGAGCAACCCCGAACACTTCAAGTGATCCCTCACCCCTTAGGGTCATTGTCATCACATGGCCTGCCATGCCTCTTGAACCAAGAACAACAATCTTCTTTTTCATATTAACCTTTATTCCAAACCACACGATTAATATAATCGGTATAAGAGAGGATAATCCGCAACACCTTTTTCGATACATTATCGACATTATAATCGGCTACTACCTTCATTGAACGGTTCTTGGCATTGTGCTGCGTTGTAACCACTTCAATCGCTTCGATAATGCGATCTTTATTCAAGCCTGCCATGATAAGCGTGCCCTCATCCATACCTTCAGGACGTTCATGTGCCTGCCTGATTGTAATCGCGGGCAGGTTTAACAAAGAGCCCTCCTCTGCAATCGTGCCGCTATCAGAAATCACACAAAAGGCTTCCATTTGTAATTTATTATACTCATGAAAACCATAAGGTTTAGAGAATCGAATCAGATCATTCTTGGCTTCATAACCCATAGCCTCGAGTTTCTTTCGAGTTCGTGGATGCGTCGAAATGATAATCGGCATATCATAGACTTCCGACATCGTATCAATCGATTCCAATAGATCTGAAAAGTTTTTCTCAGAATCTACATTTTCTTCACGATGAATACTCATCAATATATATTTCTGTGGCTCCAGGCCTTCTTTCTGTAAAATATCCGAAGCCTGAATTTTATCCATATTGGCATTCAGCACTTCCAGCATGGAAGAACCTGTTTTAATAATGGTTTCAGGACGAATGCCTTCAGCAATCAGATAATCCCTCGCCTGCTCAGATAGAGGCATATTGATATCACTTAAATGATCAACGATTTTACGGTTAATTTCTTCAGGCACACGCTGATCAAAGCTTCGGTTACCCGCTTCCATATGGAAAATAGGTACTTTTCTCTTTTTGGCGGGAATTACCGATAAACAGCTATTGGTATCACCATAAACCAGAATCGCATCTGGTTTTTCATCAGCAATCACCTTATCGGCTTTAGCGATAATATCACCAATGGTTTCAGACACCGTGCCTTTTACAGCTTCAAGAAAGAAATCAGGGCGGCGCACACCCAGTTGCTCAAAGAATATTTCATTGAGCTCATAATCATAATTTTGCCCGGTATGGACAATAATATGATTCGTATGCCGATCAAGCTCTTTCATCACTTCACTGAGTTTAATAATTTCAGGACGTGTGCCTACAATAGTCATGACTTTAAGCATGATTTTTCCCTGTGTTTACATTGAATTCTTTTAAATCATCCTGAATTTCATGAAGCCCGGATAATATATCTTCCAGTTCAGTCGCAGTAAGCTGGCGGGTATTGTGCGAATGATATTCACTTGCCTGCGTCACAATCACTTCACCCTCATCAAAATATTTGGCGTAATTCAAATCCCTGGTATCGGCTGGAATCCGATAATAATCACCCATATCTTCTGCCGAGACCATCTCTTCTCGCGTTAACAGAGCCTCATATAGTTTTTCACCATGCCGCGTACCAATAATGCTTATTTTATGCTCAGGGCGACCCAAAAGACGGGTTAGCGTGTGCGCCAA
>JAUZQS010000031.1 GCA_030950875.1 Mariprofundaceae bacterium
CTGTGTTGATATTGCCAAGCCTGACTTGGTGATTTATTTGCAATCCAACCCTGATATCGTTATGCAGCGTATTCGGCAACGAAACCTGCGTATTGAGCATGGCCTATCAGAGAGCTATCTCCGTGAAGTTATGTCCGCTTATGACCAGTTCTTTTTTCGCTATCAAGATACGCCATTATTGGTTGTACAGACCGACCATCTAAATTTCTCTGCACGTGATAATGATGTTGACGCTCTGCTTGCCCGCATTCAAAACATGCGCTCCAATACCGAGTTTTGGGCTGAATGCATCGACACTTAACCCAAGATCCGACATTGACATGCGGCACATGCCGCAACCCTATGATTCGCCTGACATACCAGAAAATCATTTATCATCAGCAAGGTGACTACATGATTTTCCAAAACGTCATACAAACCAAATGATTACAACCTGCATCCAATATCAATATCAGGCCTTGGGCTTAAAAGTTCACACATAATTTCCATAGTTTTTATAGGCAGTGTTTTTCTTATTTGATATATGTAATATATCGCTATCAGTCAGGAGGTATCTATGCCTATCGTATGGAAAGAGGAATATAACACAGGTGAGCCTGAAGTTGATAAACAACATAAAGTTATATTTAAATACCTTGAAGATTTAGAAGCACACATGCAAGCAGGCGATATCAATGACCGCTATGTCAGAATGCTGCTTGATAACCTTGGTATTTTTACGCGCAGTCACTTTTGCTATGAAGAGATATGTATGCGCCGTGTAAAGTGTCCCGTTGCTGCTGAAAACAAAGAGTATCATGGTAAGCTGCTCGCTGCTTATGGTAAATATTGTGAACGTTTTGAAATCGAAGGTGCCAGCAATAAACTTATACAAAATTTACATGACTTTTTAGAGAGTTGGTTAATCAATCATATCTTAAAAATTGATACAAACCTACGTGCCTGTCTATAAGATATCATGGTGTTTATGTAACTATTTAGAAGCCCTTACATATCGGCTGATTGATAGACTTTCCATATTCCCCAAGCATTGATAGTAATCCATGATACTTCAAGAAAAATAAGCCCTATATTTTGATAAATTACGGCAACAAAGAGTAATACCACCCCCCCCAACAAGCTGAGTGAGAAATATAGCAATTTTTTATCTGGTTTTGACACCGTTAAATAATAAGCAATAAGAATAACAATTGAGCCTAATAAACTCAGTATTTGCGCAGGTGATGTTAGATTCCATGAATTATCCATGCAGCAAGTCTATCAGCTTCGGCATTTGTTCCGATGCCGCCTGACGACCACGTTCAATTTCTTGTTCGGGGTTAGAAAAATCATTCCACTGTGTAAAACCCACCAATGGCTCCACCAATACATCCGCAAAACCTTTTTTATACTCACGTAAATACAATGCTTTGACACGTGTTGTCCAATCCAACATGCCAATCACATTTGTAGGCTCATCATCCCTACTTGGTCTAGCTCCCACATTAACTGCCACAACAAGCTGTTCGGGCTTAGCGATCATTCGTGCCTCTTTTGCAGGCAATTCACTTGCCAGACCGCCATCTACATAACGTTCACCATTCATTTCTAAAGGATTGAAAACACCAGGAATTGCCATGCTTGCTGCAATAGAGTGAGCCAAGTCACCCTTTGAAAATATATGACATTCACCACAAGGAAAGGTTACGGCTGTAAGATATAAAGGTATCTTTATATCAGCAAACCCACGTCCTGCACACAAAACATTCGCCATTTCAACCAAATAGTTCACATCTACAACCGCAATACCCGTTGCCGCACGTGTAAACCATACAGACTGCCGTGCTGCAGCGCCTAGACGGGCTAGCCAAGTATTGTTTTTATCGGAAACATCGCCCAACTCGGGGAGTTTTAACTGACCAAAATCATCCGAATCCAAAAAGCTAAGAACATGTTCCTGTAATTTATTTGCGTCAGGCTCAAGTGCATACATACTGCCAAACAGTGCACCTATACTGGTCCCTACAATCGCATCAGGCTTTAAGCCATGCTCTTCTAAAACTTGCAATACACCCAAATGTGCCAGTCCACGACCTCCACCGCCTCCCAAAGCTAGCACAAAACCAGGAGGCTCTTTGACCGACTGCCATCGTTTCCACCAACTCATACTTCCTCCGGCAAACAAGCTTCCTCTTTTAATTTCGAACACAAAGAAGCTACCTCTTGAGTCGTCAAACATGAAGCATGCTTACCCTCAATAAAAAATACATCCACCACACGCTCTCCAAAGGATGTAATCGCGGCTCCTCTTAATGAAAATCCAGATTCATCAATAATCCATGCCAAACGTGCCAATAATGCGGGCTGTTCAGAAGCTGCGACCTCAATCGCAGTCTGCTGCGATGATGCCAGTGGAAGCTCTCGAACGCGCACGGGAACCTTCCGCATAAGTACATTTATTTTAGTTTTCGATATTATTGGAATAGCATGTTTTTTACAGCCTTCTTGCAATACATGCTCAAGCCGTTGTTTTAATCGCGACAAATCAGAACCAACGCTTAACGCTTCGCTTTCCATAC
Organism: Mariprofundaceae bacterium; assembly: GCA_030950875.1. Lineage (GTDB taxonomy): Bacteria > Pseudomonadota > Zetaproteobacteria > Mariprofundales > Mariprofundaceae. The sequence continues at coordinate 2,559 of JAUZQS010000031.1, forward strand.
TCTGCACATGAAAAACATCTAAAATACGATCATCTTTTAAATCGAAAGCCTGCGCCGCCAAAATATTGATGTGCCCCACTGCCATCGCCGTCGTTAATGCTGCAAATAAACACGGCTGCTCTTTCGCCACGACCATCACAACCGTTTCACAACCAGCTTTATCAACATATAAAGCCACACCATCATTTGTCCCTAAATCCACCAACATTTGTGCCAATGGGTATAGTTGGCGAGGCGGAAAATGCATCACACATCGCCAAGGAAGGTTTTTAAGAACCTCTTTTAAATCAGCTTTTTCTGAAGCATCCGCACGAGCCATACAGCTTTCAATACGTGTTCTCATACGCTCTGATAAACGCTCCTGTAAGGCTTCTTGTTTTTCACCACCTCGCATCAAAGAACTTGCTGTTGCATGGTATAACTCGCTTAACAAACCACCTTTCCAATCATTCCAAACATTCGGACCAACAGCTGCGATATCTGCCACAGTTAATAAAAACAAATAATTCAAACGCTCAATATCTACTACTTTCTCAGCAAATTTCGCAATCACATCAGCATCAGATATATCAAAGCGCTGCGATGTTATTGCCATGCTCAAGTGTTTACGCACCAACCAAGAAACCAGCTCAGTTGCATCCTTGTTTAGGCCTATTTTTTGACAAAAATCATGCGCAATAAGCTCACCATTTTCCGAGTGATCGCCAGGCATACCCTTAGCAATATCATGAAAAATAAGTGCCAAATAAAGCAACTCTGGGCGGCTTATTTGGTGCCATATCTGATGTGCCAACGATAAGCGTGTACCATGCCTTCCATGGAAGAAATTTCGCGCTTCACCCACAGCCCGTAGCGTATGTTCATCGACAGTATAAGCATGATAACGATTAAACTGTCCCAAACCGACGACATCCCTAAAGCGTGGAATAAAACGACCTAACACCCCTGTAGCATTCATCATTTCCAATGCAGACGCGACATTTCGACGGTCTCTCAATATTTGTAAAAAAGCCGCATGGGCTTCTTGATTGGCTCGAAAATCATCATCAATGAGCGTTACATCAGCACGAATCTGACGCAATGCAGCACTGGATAAGCGCCTGTGCCCCAATTGCGAAACATGAAAGATACGCAATAAGCGTAAAGAATCTTGCTGAAAGACGCCTTCGTGTTGAATACCCACACGCTGACCTTCAAGCGTAAATCCATCATCAATATTACGCTCAAAAGAGAAATACTGTGGATGAAGAAGCTCTTGAAAGTGCATGGTTAATAAGCCTGCAACGCGTGAAATACGCCCTGCATGACGAAAGTAATCCTTCATAAATAATTCAACCGATGGGTGATGCCCATCAGCAACATAACCCATACGATCCGCAAGCATGGCTTGTTGTTCAAAACCCAAACGATCCGTTGGGCGCTTCATCATCAAGTGCAGTGCTGCCCGACAACGCCATAAAAAATCCTGCGCTGTACACAAGTGTCCAAACTCCAGCGCAGACAAGGCATTCAAACTCACCAAGTCATCACAACAGTCCGTTCCATACCATGCTTTTGCCATCCAAAAAACCGACTGCACATCACGCAAGCCACCCTTGCTTTCTTTGATATCTGGCTCCATCAAAAAAGCTGTATCACCCGTATGTTTGTGGCGTGTTTCCAACTCGGTAAGTTTGGCTTCAACAAATGGTTTTCGCTTACTTCTAAAAAAATCACCTAACTTGTCTTGCATCACCTCAAAATGCTGGTTTTCACCATAAATCAATCGCGCTTCCAAGGCTGCTGTTGCCGAATTCCAGTCTTCTTTAACATGCGCTAGCGTCTCTTTAACAGAGCGTACTGCGTAACCAATTTTTACCCCTAAATCCCACAAGGCATATAAAAATGTCTCCAACTCTTGCCCGCATGTTTCATCCATATCATCGGCAACAAGAAACCATATATCCCAATCCGATTGCGGAGCTAGCTCTCCTCGCCCATAACCACCCACTGCAACCAAATCAACAAGCTTTGAAGCATTCGGAGCTTTTTCTTGCCATAACTGCACCAATAACTCATCCACACGCAAACACATATCACGCATCATCACTTCGCCTGATACACCAGCATCCAATTGTTCACTCACTTTATCGTGCAATGCCTTCAATGGGGTTTCTTTCTTCTGATTTACCAAGCTATGCCTCCAAAGATTTCTTCAATTCATCTAACAGCATTAACGCATCCATCGGACGTAGCTGATCAATACTCACAGCTTTCAATGAAGCCTCCAAGGCTCGCAAACGATTCATTTCAGAATCTTGCCGACGACGTTCTGCCGCAGCAAACAAGCCTAATTGCGCTTTATCTTTAGCATCATCCAGTGCTGCTGCATGCTCTAAACGATACAAATGTTCACGCGCTCTTTTCACCACTTCAGGCGGCAACCCAGCCAGTTGCGCCACAGCCACACCATAGGATTGATCGGCAGCATCTTCCACCACCTTATGCATGAAAATAACCTGCCCATTCCACTCGCGAACGGTCACTGAAGCATTAAATGCTTGCTCATATTCCTCAGGTAAATCCGTTAATTCATGGTAATGCGTGGCAAACAGGCTTAATACCCCAGGCGCGGCAATCAATTGCTCGGCAACTGCCCAAGCAATCGCCAAACCATCCCAAGTGCTCGTTCCACGTCCAATTTCATCGACAATCACCAAGGATCTCGGCTGCAATTGATTTAGAATGGTGGCTGTTTCCATCATTTCGACCATAAATGTCGAGCGACCACTGGCCAACTCATCACCAGCTCCTACCCGTGTAAATAAACGCGTTGTTAAAGGCACTCGCGCCGCATCAGCAGGCACAAAGCACCCCGTATGTGACAACCAAACAATCCAAGCCACCTGTCGCATATAGGTTGATTTTCCACCCATATTTGGCCCTGTTAAGAGCATAAAACGACGTGATTTCGTATGCATATGCGTATCGTTGGCCACAAAATTTTCATCGCGCAGGCTATGCTCGACCACAGGGTGGCGACCGCCTTCAATTTTCAATTGCTGACCCGCATGCACATCAGGGCGAACATAACGATATTCAGATGCAATATATGCAAAGCATGCCAACACATCCAAACAAGCCACCGCAGCGGCGGCGGCCTGAATCGCTGCTGCATTCGTGGAAATCGACTGACGCAATGTTTCAACAATCTCGGCTTCTCGCGTTAATGCTGCATCTTTTGCACCTAAAATTTCTGATTCAAAACTATGCAATTCATCGGTGATAAAACGTTCGGCATTCACCAACGTTTGCTTGCGCACATAGTCTGGCGGTGCACTGGCAGCTTGCACCTTGGATATTTCAATAAAATAGCCAAATACTTTATTATATTTCACCCGTAGATTTTGCAAGCCCGTACGTTCACGCTCTCTGGCTTCATAGGCCTTCAACCAATCACCCGCATCTTTTGCCAAACCACGCAAACGATCCAGTTCCGCATCAAAGCCTTGCTGAATTACAGCTCCAGCATGAAAAACCGCTGGCGGTGTTGGCTCAATTGCCATGTCCAAT
>JAUZQS010000310.1 GCA_030950875.1 Mariprofundaceae bacterium
CATGGGCGGCAAATTAAAATGTCCTTCCTGTGGGTTTAACTATCTATTCTTAAGTATCGCGTTTTGAGCCTTTCGCTGGTTATGCTTGCGCATATGCTGTTCGGAGGAGATATTGGAACATGCTGAAACAGCGGTTTGCAACAGAAGGTATTCAACCGAACAAGTAAAGGAGACGGGCATTGAAATCATTCACGCTTCAAACTTTAAACGATAAAGAAATCCGGAAATTCCGAATTTACCCAGATACCAGTTGCTTGAATTGAGTGTTGATGAGGACATGAAAGAAGGGGTTGATGATGAGAAGTCATCAGGGGATCAAACATTGAGATCACAAGCTGTGAGCCCAAACAAACGCGGAGCGTTGAATGCCTGAGTATTTCAAATATTGGGGCAAGGCGAAGGCCGAAGATGATAGTGGCCCAGCCTTTCACCTGTTGCCTTATCATTGTCTGGATGTGGCGGCGGTGGGGCAAATATTGCTTGATCCAGAGAAGGCGCTTTGCCAGCGACTAGCAATGCAACTGGAAGTTGAACCTTTCTGGTTGCAGAGTTTTTTTGTATTCTGTTTGGCTCTTCATGACCTCGGTAAATTTTCAAGAGCTTTTCAGGGGCTGCAACAGGGCTTGTCTTCTGATTTGGTTAAATTCAATTCGAGAATGCCATATACAGAACGGCATGACACTCTGGGGTTTTGGTTATGGCGTAAAACGCTTATGCCTGACCTTTCTAATCGCTATCCAGATCACAGTTCATGGTTAAAACAAATAGAGCCATGGATGGAGATTGTGACAGGACATCATGGTATTCCTCCAAAAAAGTCAGGTGGACGGGTCGCTAATTTTTATCAAACTGAGGATGAATCGGCAGCATCTCTTTTCGCCCAGGATATTTTAGCCCTGTTTCTCTCTGAGGTTGATCTTTCTCCCTTGCTCGACAAATCAATGAAGCAACGTTTGAAATCTATATCATGGCAAATGGCAGGTGTAGCTGTGTTGGCCGATTGGTTGGGGTCGAATCAGGATTATTTCAAATACAGCGATACTCCGATGGAGCTGGCTGAATATTGGAATAATTATGCTTTGCCTTCTGCGGAAACTGCAATTCGAGCCATGCCAACCATACCTCTGGTGAGAGAGTTTCAAGGAATTAACGATCTGTTTTCATTTATTGATCAGCCGACACCACTCCAGCAATATGCCATTGAAGAGCCACTGACAGATGGGCCACAGCTATTTATTCTTGAAGATGTGACAGGGGCAGGGAAAACGGAAGCTGCATTGGTTCTCACACATCGATTATTATGTGAAGGCTTGGCTGACGGTTTGTTTGTGGCGCTGCCAACCATGGCGACATCCAACGCCATGTATGAGCGAATAAGCAAAGTTTACCATCGTTTTTATCATGAAGGTGATCGCCCCTCTCTGGTGTTGGCTCATGGTGCGAGAAATTTATCAGATGCATTTCAGGAATCGGTGTTGTTATCACAGCAGCGAGATGATGTGATTTATGAAGATGGCCAATCAGGTGAAACACAGGAATTGAGTGCGACTGCCTATTGCAATGCATGGTTGGCAGATAACCGAAAAAAAGCGTTGTTGGCCGATGTTGGCGTGGGAACGCTGGATCAAACCCTGTTGGCTGTGCTGCCAGCACGCCATCAATCTTTGCGCCTTTTGGGCTTGAGTCGAAAAGTGTTGTTGGTCGATGAAGTCCACGCTTATGATAGCTATATGCAAACGCTGTTGGATGCTCTGCTGGAAATGCACGCCAGGCAGGGGGGCAGCGTGATTCTGTTGTCAGCGACATTGCCTCAGACGATGCGTGAAAGACTGGTTGCCGCATTCCATCGAGGGCTGGATAAAGATGCGCCTACTATTGGCAGTTCTGCCTATCCATTGGCTACGCATTCATCGGCAGTGACAACATTTGAAAAATCGATTGATACCCGTAAAGAGGTGAAACGCTCTGTTACCGTGGTACGTTTAGATTCAGAAGAAGCGGCAATTGCACAAATTCAGGAAGCTGTGCATCAGGGGCAGTCGGTTTGCTGGATTCGCAATACGGTGAAAGCGGCTCGCCAAAGCCATCGTGATTTGACGATGTGTGACTGGTTGAATGAAGACCATCTACACCTGTTTCACAGCCGTTTTGCCATGATTGACCGGCAGTTGATTGAATCTGATACATTGAAACGATTTGGTGAAACATCGGACAATAAAGAAAGGCAGGGTCATGTTCTGATTGCAACGCAAGTCGTTGAGCAATCGCTTGATCTGGATTTTGATCTGTTAATCACTGATTTGGCTCCCATTGATTTAATTGTTCAGCGAGCAGGTCGTTTGCGGCGACATATTCGTGATGCTCAGGGAAATAGAATCAGAGAAGCGAATGCAAAAGATCAGCGGGGTGCACCTGTTCTTTATCTGTTTTCACCCGAACCAATAAAAGATGCAGACGAGGAATGGCTGAAACAGCAACAAGCAGGCACCCAATATGTCTACCCTCATATTGGTCAGCTTTGGTTAACAGCACGGTTGCTACTGAATAAGAGAAATGGTCAGTTTACCATGCCAGATGATGCGCGCCCTTTGATTGAAGGTGTCTATGGTGAAGATGTGCAAGAGGATATTCCACCAGCATTGCAGGAAGTCTCATGGGAAGCTGAAGTTGTTGATGGAGTGAAGAAAAGCATGGCAAGTTTGAATGTGTTGAAATTAAACAAGGGATATACGCGCTCCAGTGGTGATTGGGATGAAGAAACACGTATTCCCACACGGTTGACAGAAGTAGAAACGGTATCGGTTGTGCTTGTCCGGTTTGTATCCGGGCAGTTGCGGCCTTATGCTGAAGGCTTTCATCATGCGTGGGCTTTGAGTGTGGTGAATATCCCCGCTTACGAATGGGATAAAGTCAGTCAAACGATCCCGACTCATATCAAACCATTGGTGGATACATTGAAAAAAGAGGAAAAAGCATTGCGTTGGCTGGAAGTCTTTCCCCTTATGGCTGAAACAAATGAGTACTACAGTCAGAGTGGTGGGTGGCAGTCGGAAACAGGAGAAGCAGCATGAATTTCAATCTAATCAATGACGCATGGATTCCAGTTGTTCGCCAAGATGGCTCGAACGATAAAATTATGCCCTGGCAGATTGCCGAACGTGATAATCCCGTCATGGAAATCAAAGCGCCTCGCCCGGATTTTCAAGGTGCTTTGTATCAGTTCATGATCGGACTGCTGCAAACCTGTTGTGCGCCTGAAGATGAAGATGAGTGGTTGGAGTATTGGGAAGAAACACCTACCCCTGAAGCGTTACAAGAAGCCTTTGAAAAAGTAGCAGAGGCATTTGAGTTATTTAACCCTGATGGGGTTGCGTTTATGCAGGAAAATCCTACATCGGATAAACATCAAGAAGAATTTGATAAGGCAGAGTGGCTTCCTGTGGAAGATTTGATTGGTGGAGCTTTGAGTGGCAATACGCGCAAAGGTAATAAAGATTTGTTCGTCAAAACAAAACAGGTTGAAGTTATTTCGCCGCATTGGGCTGCTTTGTCTTTGTTTAATGTACAAGTCACCGGGGTGCTGGCATGGGGTCAGCATCGGATTGGACTAAGAGGAAACGCACCACTTACAACGATTGTGCTTCCTGACGCTAGTCAA
>JAUZQS010000311.1 GCA_030950875.1 Mariprofundaceae bacterium
GTAGATCACTTGCACAGTCAGGTAGAGTTTAAAGGCGGTGTACATTTAGTTCGTGGTAACTTCGATTTACGCTGTGATCGTTTGCTTGCCTATTATCAAAACAATGAATTACAACGTGCCAAAGCTTTTGGACGCGTGCGCATGCAGCAAGGGGACAAGCGCGGTGCATCCAAGCAGGCTACGTACAATAAAAAAGACAATATCTTAATACTCATCGGTCAAGCTAGCGTAGAAGATAGCGATGGTGTTATTCGTGGCGAGAAAATTATTCACAACATAAAAACTGACCATACACAAGTCATGCAAGGCAAAGGTGAACGCGTACGCATGCGTATCGAATCACAAGACTCTCTGGGAAAAAAACCGTGACCCAGAGTATTCACCATCTTTCAGCAAGCCGCTTATGTAAACGTTATGGTGGGAAAACAGTGGTTCATTCAGTGAGCCTGGATGTTTATTCAGGTGAGTGTGTTGGTGTTCTTGGACCCAATGGGGCTGGAAAAACAACCAGTTTTTACATGGTCTGTGGGCTTGTAGCAGCAGATGAAGGCCAAGTAACCATCAACAATGAAGATATTACTTCACTGCCCATGCATCTGCGTGCCCAGCGTGGCATTGGCTACTTGCCCCAAGAGGCGAGTATTTTTCGAAAATTAACTGTTCGAGAAAATTTACTGGCCATTTTTGAAACATTAAACCTGCCGAGTATTCAAGTAGAGGAAGAATTGGAAGGTTTATTGGTAGATCTGGGTATTGAAGGTGTACAATACCAGAAAGCTTACACACTTTCTGGTGGTCAGCGTAGGCGCACCGAAATTGCCCGTGCATTGGTGACCAAACCAAGATTTCTGTTGTTGGATGAGCCTTTTGCTGGCGTGGACCCTATTGCAGTTGAAGATATTCAAAGCATTATCGCCGAATTGCGTGATAAGGATATTGGCATCTTAATTACCGACCATAATGTGCGCGATACCTTATCCATTTGTGATCGTGCCTATTTGATGAGTGCAGGTGAGATTCTAGTACAAGGCACCGCAGATGAAATCATTGAGCACCCTGATGCACGGCGCCTATATCTGGGCCAAAGCTTTAGCATGTAATGGATAATCCTATCAAACAAAAACAAATCATTATTGCCATAACTGGCGCATCAGGAGCTGCTTATGGTCTGCGCCTGATACAGAAGCTTCTGGCTACAGATGTATACTTTTTACATGTGTTATTATCAGATGCTGCAAAAATCGTATTAAAACAAGAGTGTGATTTGCTGTTGCCAGAATCCGCAAGCAAAGCGGCAAGTGTATTGGCTGAACATGTGGGGCATGATACAAACAAGCTACGCTGTTATGATAAATATGACTGGTTCTCACCCGCCGCATCTGGTTCCAGTAATATTCAGCAGATGGTTGTGATCCCGTGCTCCATGGGAACACTTGCAGGCATCGCCAATGGTATTTCTGATCAATTGATTGAGCGGGCTGCTGATGTCATGATTAAAGAACGCAAACAGTTGATTCTCATGCCACGAGAAACACCATTATCTGCCATTCATTTGGAACATATGCTAAAATTATCGCGTTTAGGCGTTGATTTAATTCCAGCAATGCCAGGGTTTTATCATCGTCCTGAAAGTATTTCGGAGTTGATTGACTTCATGGTATCCCGTGTTTTGGATCATCTGCGCGTAGATAATACGGAGGCAAAACGATGGGGCGAATAATAATTTTCTGTCTTTCATTGAGCATCTTATCTGGTTGTACCGTTATTGCAGCGGTGGGTGGTGCAGCAGTAGATGGTGCTTTGTATGTTTTTACGGCAGAAAAGAAAAGCCTGCCATTTTCAATGCGTAAAATTCTTGTTGCCACACAAAAAACATTGGATGGCATGGATTTATCAGCCACCCTGATTGAGCCTGTAGATAATGGCTACATCCTAGAGTTTTCCAACAACAAACTTTCAGGAAGTATCAAATTGATACGCGAGACCAGCCGTCTAACAACGGTTTCGGGGCGTTCTTATAAAGGCATGAGCAGACAAAAATCTGTAGAGAACGCTATTTTCGAGGGCATACAAACAAAAGCATTGCGCGTGAAAAATTATGAAAAATTTAATTTTAAAAAATATCATTATATTCGAGCTAAACCAACCGCCACATCACCGAAAGTGGGTTGGTTTATACCAGGTACAAAACTTGATGTATCACCCTCTAAGAAAGCAGGCTGGTTAAAGATTAAATTGCCATCTGGTAAAAGAGCCTTTTTAAAAGGCCATCTAAACAAATAATAGAAAATGCAGGGAGTGTATATGGCATCGAATCAAATATTGGATGATATTTCAGAGAAAATTGCTGATGGTCTACGTTTATTAGGCGGAGCAAAACAAGAGGCCGAATCACAAGTTCGCTCGATTGTAGAAGGTGCATTGCAACAATTGGATGTCGTAAGTGACGAACGCATGCAGGTTCAAGAAGCAATGCTTAAAAAATCCCAGCGTGACATGCTCGATTTGGTTGAACGCATTAAAACATTGGAAAAACAGATTAAATCACTGGAATCAAACGCTTAACATATGTTAGCAAGACTCGCTTCAGCTTCACTGCGTGGTTTGGACGCTGAAGCAGTTGATGTCGAGGTCGATTTATCCCGTGGGCTGCCATGTTGGAACATGGTGGGTTTGCCTAATGCTTCGGTGCGTGAAGCGCAGGATAGGGTTCGCTCTGCATTATTAAATTCCAACTACGAGTTCCCACTTAGTCATATCACCGTTAACTTAGCGCCCGCAGATAAGCGTAAAGATGGCTCTTATTTTGATTTACCTGTGGCAATTGGCTTACTTTGGGCATCGGGTCAAATATCCCATTTGGATAACCCTCCTTTTATGTTTGGCGAGCTGGCATTGGATGGGCGGCTAAACCCTATTTCTGGGGTATTACCACTGGTTTTGTTTGCGCGTGCTCAAGGCTTTGATTCTGTGATTGTGCCAAAGCGAAATGCACAAGAGGCGTCGGTGGTTGAAGGCATGGAAATCCTTGCCGCTGAATCGTTGTTGCAAGTAGCACAGCATTTAGCCGGACACGCACCACTCGTAGCCTTTATTCCCGATGAACTAGCCGTGGAAGCCTCAAACATCATGCCAGACATGGCTGATATTCGCGGTCAGCACCAAGCAAGGCGTGCTTTAGAGATTGCAGCAACGGGTGGTCACCATTTGCTTATGAGCGGACCACCAGGCGTAGGGAAAAGTATGCTTGCAGCGCGGCTGTCAAGTATTTTACCTGCACTCACGATGAATGAGCGATTACAAGTAGCGCGCATTTATAGTGTTGCTGGAGAGCCGGGACGTTCGCCAACATCATCAGTACCACCCTTTCGCTCCCCTCATCACTCAGCATCTGATGTTGCCCTCATTGGTGGGGGAAGCATTCCAAAGCCTGGCGAGGTCTCTAAATCTCACTGTGGCATATTGTTTCTTGATGAGCTGCCCGAATATAAGCGTCAAGTATTAGAAGTATTACGCCAACCCTTAGAAAATGGCGAAGTTTGCATCGCCCGCGCTGCGGACACATTGTCCTTTCCTGCGGAATTTCAACTATTGGCCGCCATGAACCCATGTCCATGTGGTTATTTAGGACATCCCAGTCACCCCTGTCGCTGTAGTGAGGTACAGGTGCGTCGTTATCGCAACAAAATTTCGGGGCCTTTGCTAGATAGGTTTGATTTACGCATTCATGTGCCTCCTGTAGAAAAAGAGGCCTTAATGGGTATGCAAAGAGGCGAAGCATCCAGCATTATTGCTAAACGCGTACAAGACGCACGACAAATCCAATATAAGCGTCAGGGTGAAGGTATTGTCAATGCACGCTTACAACCCACCGCACTGGAAAACTTCGCTAAACCCGATCACGCAGGTGCTAAACTATTGGATACTGCAATGACTCGCTTTTCACTTTCAGCACGTTCATACCATCGTATTCTTAAAGTGGCTCGTACTATCGCGGACTTAGCCCAAGAAAATGCCGTTTCTAGTCTGCATATAGCAGAAGCATTGCAGTACCGTGGGGATGAGGTCTAAACAAACATACTCAGGGAGACGCCGTTAAAAAACGAATAATATATTTGACATCATCGTCCCATGCTTTATATTTATTTAACTTATGTCGATACAGAAAAAAGCCAAGCGTGTTCACCAAAGTTATATTCGATCGGGAAGTCAGAAACTCATCGCAGCGTTTTATACGCGTCTTATGGATGCCGATGAAGAGATTCGTAAAAAATTTGAAACCGTTGATATGACAGAGCAAGCCTCATTACTCTCTCATGCAATTGTCATGTCATTCTTATTCGTGGATAAAAATCAGCAAGTTGCTAAAAAATGCATTGATAATGTTCGAAAAACACATGCTCAACATAACCTTAATATTGCACCTGAACTCTACGATACATGGCTTGAATGTTTACTCGAAACCGTTGCGCTATGTGACCCGCATGCAAACGATGAACTACTAAATGACTGGCGTCATGTGATGTCCGTCGCCATCAATCATATTCGCGAGGGTTATTAACTTCTCAAAGTTTGAGCAGTAACGGCAAACATTCGACATGCTTAAACCATAAGCCCCTGCCAAACCAAATACGGCAATAAGTTCACCAAGCGGAAAAATATCCCCCCCTAAGTGCACAATGCAAGCCTATTTAGCAGGCTTGTTATCTGGCATCATATATGCAGGAACGATGCTATGAATACGAAACAAACAAATCTAATCCGCCATCCATGGCAAGTGCCTGTGAGTATTCAGGTCGTAGAGACTCATGCGGCAAACAATGTCATCTACTTAGGCGAATTGGCGGTACATTGTGAATCATCATTCCCCATGGGTGCCAAGGTCATGCTAGATATTCAGATACCTGATACAGATGCCAAACTCTCTGGGAAAATCATCTGGTCTTATCAATCTGAACATGGTTATCTTTTAGGAATATCCTTTCAGAGTCAAAGCGAAGCATATCGTATGCGTATGATTGAACAGGTTTGTCATATCGAGGCATATCGCGAAAGTCTGCGCACAACAGAAGGCCGTCACCTAAACCGTGAAGAAGCTGCCATAGAATGGATTGCACGTTATTCCAAAAACTTTCCTCAAGTCGTACAAGTCAACATCACCAAACAATAAAGCATCCGAGCAAGGTCGAGGAATCTTACCACTCAAAATGCCTCCACAAGATCGGTATAACAATTCAACACCATCCCCTTGTTATAGATGCGCCGAAGCGTCAGACATAAAAAGGATAAGCGCAGTAACACGCGCCCTTTTTTTGCCTGTAAGTGGAGGAAATTCGCAGCTATTTTAGGGCAGTTTCTTTGGTTCTGTTTTTTTTCTGAAAAAGAAATGAACAAAAAATATCAAGTTATGAAAGCCTGACCGTATGCCGTCATCGGCGATTAATCTAGCGGGTTTAAGTCCCGCCAAAGGAGTTATCCGTATACCTTAGT
>JAUZQS010000312.1 GCA_030950875.1 Mariprofundaceae bacterium
TATTCAGCATGATGCCTTTGTTCTGTCATTCCGAGCGAAGTCGAGGGATCTTTCATCGACATTGCGTCAAAAGATGTCTCAACTACGTTCGACATGACACTTAAATGCATGTTTCAACAAACATGCTGAATAGTTACAAAAAATCTAAAATAGTTTTTTATGGCATGTTTTTTAAATTTAGACCATATTATTCATGAATAATGCGGGTAAGGGGTGTTTTATGATTCAGATTGATGTGAAAGCAGGTAATGCAGATAAGCAACGTGAAGATGCGGTGGTGCTGCCTTTATTGGAAGGTAGAAAGTTGACTGAATCGGGCAACGAGCTACAGGAAGTGACGGGCGATACTATTGCGGATTTCTTGCGGAAATTTGATTTATTGGGTGATTTTGGTGCATCACGTACGTTGTATGACGTAGAAGGTATGCATGGTCATCGGGCGATTTTTTTAGGTGTCGGCAATGAAAAAGATCTAAGCCTGCATAAGTTGCGCGTTTTGGGTGCAAAAATGGCGGCCAAACTTGAGAAAAGCGGAGTACGTGGTGCGGCATTGTATTTAACAGAGCTGGAAGTTAAGGGTGCAAGCTTGGCAGATAAGGTACAGGCCGTGGCAGAAGGTGTTTGGCTTGGATTGTATAAATTTGATAAATATCAGACCAAAACCAAAGCCAATAAACGTGCTTTGCGCACGGTAAATATCATGGTGACATCGCGCCGTGACTTGGATGATGCGGAAGTGGCATTGAGCAAAGCCAAGGCTGTAGCTTCAGGCACAATTTTCGCACGTGATTTGGGTAATGAACCAGGTAATGTTTGTACACCAGAATGGTTGGGTGATCAGGCATCAGCTTTATCGCATAAAAACTTAAAAGTGACAGTGATGGATAAAGCGGCGATTGAAGCTGCGGGTTTTACGGCCTTGTTGGCAGTCAATCAGGGCTCGGCGAAAGAGCCGCGTTTTATTGTCTTGGAATACAATGGTGGCAAAAAAGGCGATGCGCCTGTGGCATTGGTGGGTAAAGGATTAACCTTTGATGCAGGTGGGATTTCGATTAAACCTGCAGGTGCGATGGATGAAATGAAATTTGATATGTGTGGCTCAGCTGCGGTATTGGGCATCTTCAAAGCCATGATGGAAATGGACTTGCCGATGAATGTGTTGGGCGTGATTCCATCGACTGAAAACCTTCTGGGTGCCGCAGCATACAAGCCTGGTGATATTGTTACATCGTATAAGGGGATTACGATTGAAGTGCTGAATACCGATGCTGAAGGTCGGATTATCCTATGTGACGCTTTGGCGTATGCCGTTGAGAAGAAACCTGCTGAAATTATTGATTTTGCCACGCTTACTGGGGCATGTGTGATTGCTTTGGGTGGTCAGGCAACGGGTCTACTGGGCACAGGTAAAAAACTTAAAAAGGCCTTGAAAGAATCTGGTACACATAGCCATGACCGTGTGTGGGAATTGCCATTATTTGATGAATATCAAAAACAAATTGATTCCAAAATTGCCGACATTAAAAATACCGGAGGCAGGGAAGCGGGAACGATTACTGCGGCGTGTTTTTTATCACGTTTTGTTGAAAATGTACCGTGGGCACATTTGGATATTGCGGGTACAGCTTGGAATATGAAAGGAACGGATATTTCACCTGTAGGTGGAGCGACAGGTGCGGGTGTACGTTTGGTGGTGGATTATTTGAGCCGTAGATAATATTTCCTGTTGAAAGAGTGTGGGGTTTCCCCGCATTCTTTTTTGCATTTTTTTACAGTCGGCATAGAGTAATTCTTGCTGTAATATTTGTATATTGGGTTCATAGAGGTTTTATGCGTTTTATCATTCTAATTTCTTGCTATATTGTGATGACTTGCTCTGCTCAAGCCAAAGAATGTATATACATCAATTCCTATCATGCGGGTTATGCATGGAGTGACAAAATTGAAGCTGTGGTGAAAGATAAATTGAAAGACGCTTGTAATGTGCATGTTTTCCGTATGGATACCAAGCGTCATACATCTGCCGCATTTGGCCGACAAAAGGCTTTAGAAGCCAAAGCTTTGATTGAAGAAGTGAAGCCTGATGTGGTAATTGTATCGGATGATAATGCCTCCAAATATCTGGTGGCTCCTTATTATAAAAACAGTTCGATTCCCTTTGTATTTTGCGGGATTAATTGGACTGCCAAGGCTTATGGTTATCCTTATGATAATGCCACGGGCATGATTGAGGTCGCTCCGATTAAAGCCTTGTTGCGTGAGGCACGTTTGGCGCTTGGAGAAATAACACAGGTTGCATTTATTGCGACCAAGGGTGTACGAACCGATGAAAAAGAGTTTGTTTGGATATCTCGCATATATGCCAGAGAGGGCATCACAGTTATTGCCTTTTATGTGGATAGCATGAAAACTTGGAAAAAAGCATACGCTGAAGCGCAGAGCAGTGATTTTATTATGCTTAATAATATTGCCGGCATTGCAGATTGGGATAAAGAGACGATGGTGGATTATGTGACGCACCATGCCAAGACACTGACAGTTAGCACCTATGATTTTATGACACCTTATACTATGCTTGCCATGACCAAGCTTGCCGAAGAGCAGGGTGAGTGGGCGAGTGATGTGGCGCTGCATATTTTACAGGGTGTTAGCCCCAAAGATATTCCTGTCGTAGCAAATCGGCGTTATAATTTGTATATTAACACGACACTTCTTGATGCTAGCCATGTCCAACTTTCAGAAAATCTATATTTTAAAGCGATAAAAATACAATAATGAAACTAAATGAAACAGGTATCTGGCTGGGTGGCGGTGCAGGCTTATTGCTGACCATTGCGGTAACATTTTCAAGCTATCAATACCTTAAGCAAATTGAAATCAACACATTTCAAGAGCAGACGATACAAATTGATAATGATTTTAAGGATTATCTTGAGAGTGCGAAAGAAAATATTCGTTTTGCGGCAACAACACTTAATATATCTTCTGATAAGCAGTCTGTTCAACTTGCGACGGATTATGCGGATATTGTTGTATATGCGCCCATGCTGAAAGATCCCAAACGTCGTGCGTTTGTAGAACAAATGCGTGAAGATGGGTTTATAAATTTTGAAATAATAAATGGACATAAACCTGCGGGAATACACCCAGCGTATTTGCCAGTGACACGTATTGAACCGTTTAATGTCGATAATATATCTTTATTGGGTGTGGACTTATTGAATCGCAAAGACATTCATCGGGCCATTATATTAGCATCGGCATCAGGTGATATCTCAATACTCAAGGCGAATATTATTGGGAAAGAGCCTCATTATTGGATGTTTAAAGCTATATATAGTGGCCTTGCAGGAAAAAATGACCCCTATTTTATCCAACATAAAATGGAGATGCTCAATGGTGTGGTAGGCTTTCGATTATCGCTTCCACCCTTATTAACCGCAGCGATGCTGTCATCGGGTATGCATGCAGAAATGATTCTAGAAGATGCCAACTCTAGCACGACGATGTTGCCGCATAGTGAAACGTCATTATTGGCTTTACGCTTATTCAAACAGCTTGTTTTCCCTGTTGATTCGACACATTATATCAAACTAAATATTAACAAGCGTGTCCCATGGTCAGGGAAAATGGTATGGGTTTTATTGTTGATTTCTGGTCTAGGCATGATGATTACATGGTTGTTGATGAAATCAAGTCAGGCGGTGATTCGCAGTGACAGGCATAAGAAGAATATTTTAGAATCGGCGTTTGAAGGTATTTTAAGTTTTAATGATCAGGCCGATGTGCAAGATATGAACCCTGCTGCAAAGGTGATTTTATCATCAATGGCTACGGATGAGAAAAAACTATATGAAATTTTTAACTTTCCGCAGTTTGATGCTGGGCAATATTCAAGTTTCGGTGATTTTTTACGAAAATACCGTCAAGATTTATTAAATAAACCCATTCAACTAATCGCGCAGGGTGATGATGGGGAACACTTTATTGAGTGTAGTATTGCGTGTTTTGAAGAGCGATCGACGGTACACTTTACGGTGTTCTTCCGTGATATTACAGCGCGTAAAAAGAATGAAGAAGAGCGTTCAAGGCTGGCTATCATTGTTGAACAATCCTTTAATGGTATTGTTTTAACAGATTGTGAGGGTGTGATTGAATATGTAAACCCCGCTTTTGAAAAGATAAGTGGTTTTTCATCTGCAGAGGCCTTGGGAAAAACGCCCAGCATAACGAAAAGTGGTCAGCACCCTCAAAGTTACTACCAAGAAATGTGGAAGGCATTGGCACAAGGTCAAAGCTGGAAGGGTGACTTTATCAATAAAGCAAAAGATGGGCATTTCTACGAAGTTGAACAGACTATTTTTCCTATTTTTTCAAAAAATAGCGGAGATGCTATTGGTTATACGGCGATTCAACAAGATGTGACCGAACGCAATCGTGTTCGAAAACAAGATGACCATGCGCAACGTTTGGAAAGTCTTGGTATATTAGCGGGTGGCATTGCCCATGATTTTAACAACCTTCTCACTGCGATTATGGGTAATGCAAGTTTAGCGAAGAGCCAATTAAACAATACGGATGCTTGTAGGAAGAAGTTAGAGAATATCCTGCATGCCAGTGATAGTGCGGCGAATCTTTGCCAACAAATGCTGGCTTATTCAGGCAAAGGGCATTTTATTATTCATCCAATGAATTTATCTGAGGTCATTCGTAAAATTTTACAACTGTTGGAAACATCGGTGAGCAAAAAAGCCAAACTGCTTCCTGATTTACAAGATAATTTATCACTTGTTGAGGCCGATGAAGGGCAAATGCAACAAGTGATTATGAATTTGGTGATCAATGCCGCTGAAGCGATGGATGAAAGTGGGGGTGAGATTCATATTACCACGGAGGTTGTTTATTTGACTGAAAACAATCTTCTTACCTTGTTAAATGGTGAAGCGATTGATAAGGGTGATTATGTTGTGGTTCACGTTCGTGATAATGGTTGTGGTATGGATGCTGAGACTCAAAAGAAAGTATTTGACCCGTTTTTTACCACTAAATTTACAGGCCGTGGTTTGGGCATGAGTGCGATATTAGGGATTGTTCGCGGTCATCAAGGGGCTTTGCAGATGCAGTCTGTTGTTGGTGAGGGCACACAATTCAGTGTTTATTTACCAGCTATAGAGGGTGATTCTGTGGATGTTATAGAACCTACATCAGATAGCAGCATGGATTTAGCTATTGTATTGCCTACATCGATAACGGTATTGGTTGTTGATGATGAGGAAGATATTCGTGGCTTGGTGGGTGATATTTTAGATGTGATGGATATGCATAGTATTTTGGCTGAAAGTGGTGAGCAGGGGCTAGCACTATTAGAGGAGCATCTGGATGAGATTGATGTCATTCTTTTGGATATGACCATGCCCAATATGAATGGTCAGCAATTTTATGCCAAGATGCAGGTTTTTGCATCGCATATTCCAGTGATTATTTCATCGGGTTATACGGAATCAGATATTCGCCAACGTTTTGAGAAAGCCAAGTCATTGGGGGATGATTTAGCGATTGGATTTTTGCAAAAGCCTTATCGCGCGGAGTCATTACAGAACAGTATTGAGGAAATATTGAAGTAGCTTGTTGGAAACTATTCAGCATGATGCCTTTGTTCTGTCATTCCGAGCGAAGTACCCCAGGGCACTCTCTCTCGCTGCGCGATTCACCTTGTCGAGGGATCTTTCATCGACATTGCGTCAAAAGATGTCTCAACTACGTTCGACATGACACTTCAATGCATGTTTCAACAAACATGCTGAATAGTTACCTTTTTGCTAACTATTCAGCTCACTACTTATTTTCCCGATGCTTGTGTTAAAAAATACTCATTTACAGGAGTAAACTCGGCTTTGGCATCCTGCGTCGCTCTACCTCCTCCATCCATGGAGTCGTCCGCTTTTTTGCCTCGCCTAAAAGCGCCTACTGTTGGTGCCATCAGAAAAAGAAGTAGCAATCTGAACAGTTACAGGCTTTTTTGGAAATAAAAAAATACTTGAGAACATAATGAAAAACTCATTTTTTTAATGCAATTGCCCTTGAGGTGAGTGTTCGTATATTTGCAAAACAGCTTGTTCACCACGCACAATAGCAGCTTCAATTGTTGCAGGTAATTCACCAAGCGTAGGTTGTTCACAAGCATCAATAAGATGATTGGGTAATGGAAAAGAGGCTTGGCAAGGGCGAACGAGATGGGTTGCTGCTTGCACTGAAATAATGCGTTGATGAACTGGTTCTAAGTGAGCTTGAGCGGTAATTTTTTGTAGTTCATGAAGAACCTGAGAGAGCTTTTCTTCAGGGCTTTTCATGCTTGTATCGGCACTGATGACGACACATAAATGTGATAAATGATGTGATTTTTGTTCTTTTTCATGAAACTGATGAGAAATATCAAAAAACCATTGCCCATATGTGCCAATTCCGCCGATAAATGGCGAAGATAATGTTACTTTCTTATCAAACCACAAATGGATATTGGTGATGGATCGTGTTGCAATGGTTTGTTCGATATTTAGAAGTTTATTACGAATAGTGGGCGGTATTGCCAGTATGACTTTATCATATGTCTTAGCTTCAGAGCGTGTTGTTAGCGTGCAGTGTTGATGATTACTCTGCAAACTTTTTACAGGCGAAGCTGTATGAATATGAACGCCTAATTGCTGGCAGTATTTTGCAAGTGGATCAATCAAAGCTTCTGAAAGCGGGCGGTTAAACCAGCCCAAACGTGCAGTGTTATGGTTGGCAAAGGCTTGTTGCAAGACATTGGCAAAACTTGCCGCACTGGCTGTGTCCATTGCCTCATTCATGGCGCCCAAACATAAGACTTCAATCATATCACGTTGTACTTCTTCTTTGATATTAGCCTGTTTCATCCATTCTAAAACACTGCCTTTTGGCTCTTTTTTCATGCTGAAAGCCAAGCGAAGAATACTGGGTATCATGC
>JAUZQS010000313.1 GCA_030950875.1 Mariprofundaceae bacterium
CTTATTACGCGCAAATACGCAGTCACCATAGTGAACTCAATCGTCGCCGGTCTGACTGCCCGGATGATTCGCCAGCATCAAAATAATCAGAACCATTGTCACTATCCCACGCTGAGCCAAGAGAAAGAGAAGCCTGCCTCAGTGTGGGATAACTGCCTTTGTTTCACCTCAAACAGGTCGATACAATATGACGCGAATAGCGCGGAACGTAACAAACGAACATCGTTCTATCTCATATCTTGATGGGGTAGAGGTTACTTATAAAAATAAGCGTGGTTGTGTTTACCAAGCACCCGACTAGCTGATTAGCAAAGCGAGGGGTCAAAAGCGAGAAGCAAAAACGAGGGGCAAAAACGAGGGGCAAAAACGAGGGGTAAAAGCTTTACTTTATAGTTTTTCAAACAATCTGGAAGTTGACTATGACTTACTTCCGACTGAATCTGAGACACCCTTGCTGGTGAAAAAACGAGGGGTCAAAGCTTTACTTTATAGTTTTTCAAACAATCTGGAAGTTGACTATGACTTACATCCGACTGAATCTGAGACACCCTTGCAGGTGAGATGGCCACCAAATTAGCAACTTCGTTCAGGGGCACGTTGCATGTGTGACGTAATAGAAATACAGCCGTACGATAGGCATTCCGCTGAGTATGTCTGTCCAACACCTGCTCAACTTCTATCGAAAAGGCCTTAGCTACATCCTCTCATTCTTGAGTAGAAGTTGGCCGTGCAGGATGACGCTGAGCTAAAGGGATGGCTGCATCCATCTTTTTCTCTGCAAGCAAAGCTTCATTTTTGGAAAGAAAATCTTTACCACCGAGATAAATTTAGCCACGAAGTTCACCCCATGGATGATCCAACTCAATGCCTTCAATAACAAATGCCGATACCTATCAATCGCAAGGTCAACTAGCGTCGAAAACAGTTACAGCTATTCTTGGGTGGGGTGCTGAGTAGTTATCTATGCCACCGTAATATTAAGAAGGAGTTGTCTGATGTATAAAGGTATTTTGACCCCGCTGCTGTTTCTTATCTTTGCCTGGTTTGTTGTTTCTAATGACGAAGTAAGAGTAATTATTGCAGGGATTGCCATTTTTTTGATAGGTATGAATTACATGGAGAATGGTTTTAAGTTGTTTAGTGGTGGTGCACTGGAAGTGGTTCTTGAAAAATTCACGGATAATACTCCCAAGGCAATTACTACCGGTTTTTTAGCGACTGCTGTGGTGCAAAGCTCTTCTCTCGTATCCGTTATTATCATTTCATTTTTATCGGCAGAGCTAATTGGGCTTACCCAGGCTGTTGGTGTTATATTTGGATCAAACATTGGTACGACTACAACAGCCTGGCTGGTTTCGTCTCTGGGATTGAAAATTAACATTGCACACTATGCTCTGCCGATATTGATTTTTGGTGTGGTGATGCAGTTTTCCAAGATGAACTCTTACAAAGGGTTGGGAAGTGTGCTGATTGGCCTCGGTTTTATATTTCTGGGTATTGATTATATGAAAGACGGCTTTGAGGCCATTAAAGAAGGGCTTGATTTGGCTGAATATGCGATGGATGGATATTTGGGGATATTTGTTTATATTCTGTTTGGCATCGTTGCTACGGTTGTTATCCAATCAAGTAGCGCCACGATGGCCATTATTATTACGGCACTTGCAACAGGTCAGATCGATTATATTAGCGCCCTTTCGTTAGCAATTGGTGCCAATGTAGGCACCACCGTGACGGCAGTATTGGGGGCAATGACTTCTAATAAAAATGGTAAACGTTTGGCTGTTGCCCACTTTGTTTTTAATATGATAACTGGATTCATTGCAGTTGTGTTTATTTATCAACTGAAAGACCTTGTGAATGTACTGGCTCCACTTCTTTCTATATCAGAATCAAATTTTGCCATGAAGTTGGCTCTGTTTCACACTATTTTTAATGTTATTGGTGTGTTGGCAGTGACCCCTTTTATGCGACAGCTGGTTAATTTTTTAGGCACGCTCTTTTGTTCCAACGAAAAAGGCCGAGGTGAGCCAAAGTATTTAAATGATGATGTCATTCAGATACCAGCCTCAGCCCAGGAGGCCATTAGAAAAGAAACACAGCACCTTTACGATAAATCTATTGAAGCCATTCTTCATGCGATGAGTCTGCATAGAAAAGATGTGTTTTCAGCTAAAGAGATAAAGGATGTTGTGCACCAGTCTAAAACCAAGATAGCTATCAATGTGGAAAAAGTGTATCAGAATGAAATAAAAAATTTATATGGTGCCATTATACATTATGCATCACTGGCTCAGCGTCAAATGGTTGAAAAGGAAAATAATAAAATTTATGAATATAAGCTAGCTGCTAGAAATATCATTGAGATGGTTAAAGATATTAAAGAACTGCAAAAAAATATTAATTTTTATATGAAAAACAAAAATAAAATCATGATTGATGAGTATAATAAGCTACGTATGCAACTGGTGTTAAGTTTACGGATTATTGAACGGATTCGCAGTTATGAAGATCTTGTGAAAGGTGAGGGTGCGCAAGGAGAAAAAAGCACTGCAGCATACCCTGATGAGGATATTCTAACGCAGTTGGAAGTGCTCAAGGCGAGTGCAAATGCAGATGAAGTGACACTTAATCAGCGCATAGATTATCTGATAAGAGAAAATAAGATTGATTCAAAAATGGCGTCATCACTGATGAATGATGGTGGTTTTTCTCATAGTATTCGAAAAAAATTGATAAATTTATCAACGATTATTTGGATAAAAGATCTTGATCTGAAAGAGCTGGGGGATGAATATGAGCATTAAAAAGATAAAGGATAGATTGAATAAGTTGTTTGACTTGCCTGTAAAAAAACAGGCTACAAAAGATGAGAAATTACGATCTGTGATTGACTCCTTGGAAAAAAGAAAGTTAAAACTGAAAAAAGAGATCAAAAAAAGAAAGTTGAAAAATGATGCCAGTTCAGACTCGAAAGAGCTGTATAAAGAGTTTAGAGCTGTATCAAAGCTGATTAGGAGGGCAGAAAAACGTTGTTCTATTAGAGCCTCGGAATAAATATTCAGACTTTGTGCAGGATGGCGCTGAGCTAAAGGGATGGCTGCATGTCGCGAGATAGATTCGCTTCCTGAGTCTCATCAAAAAGTGATAGTGATTGCCCATCAGACACCATGCATAACAAAACCAGCCCTGTTGTTCAATCTCATCCTGTAGTAAGTGAATAAACACTTCCCGATCTTCTTTGCAAGTTCTTTTCGATGCCCCAAGTCATTCATTTGTCGGCAGAGGCAATCCATGTGGTACCTCTCATGCGCAGCGTTTCGCCTTGTTTCATGGCATCTGCTGTTTTGATGACTTCTTCAATATAGTCCGAGCGAGCTGAATCTTCCAGTTGTCTGACCAGCGCCATGACCGGTGCAGCCATATCCGATATCGCCTGCCAATAGGCCAGGCCATCATCAACCTCAAGCACCTCAATGGCCATCTCTTCCAAAACAATATTTTTGAACCCCGCCGAACTGAGCGCATCCCGCAAACGCTCCGGATTCGCAAAAGCAAAAATACCGGGCGTGCCGGGAGGTGGTGCGGGGATATCCATATAGTTGCGCAAGGTGTTCATCAGCACGCCCACAAATGGATTTTTATCCGGAGCGGCCCAACAGGCCAGACTGATGCGCCCTCCCTGTTTCAGTGTCTTACAGGCGGCAGCCAGACAAGCCTGCGGTTCGGGCATAAACATCAGACCCCAACGAATAGTCACCGCATCAAACGAGGCTGGCGAAAAATCCAGCGTTTCCGCATCCATGCAGTGAAATTCGATATTATCGAGATTCGTTGTTGCGACTTTCTCACGGGCGACCGCAAGCATTTCATCCACCAG
>JAUZQS010000314.1 GCA_030950875.1 Mariprofundaceae bacterium
AATCTCAATAGTAGCGGTATTTTCCACCATATTTTGTTTTTCTTCGGGTGTGCTTAATATCCAAAAAGGCAGGGTGATACAAAAGCCAAGAACCAAAATGCCAGCCAGTACACCTTTAGCAGATGCACCTTTTAAGTAGCGCATAATAGATTGTTTCAGCTTGTGCCTGCCAATATTGCCTGAACAGTGGCGATAACATTTGCCATAGAAACTTCTTGTTTTGAGCCCGCCCGCTGTCGAATTTCAATAGCATCGGCCTCTAAGCCACGGTCGCCAAGCACAACATGGATAGGCAGCCCCATGAGTTCCGCATCTTTGAATTTCACACCTGGGCGTTCTTTGCGATCATCCCAAAGCACTTCAATGCCAGCAGCACTCATATCTTGGTACATCTTTTCTGAGGCTGCCATAGCAGTTTCGCTTTTACCCATAGTGATAATGACCACTTGAAAAGGCGCCAAAGATAGCGGCCAAATCATACCGTTCTCATCATTACATTGCTCAATGACTGCTGCGACCAAACGAGAGACACCAATGCCATAGCACCCCATGGTTGCGGTTGCACGTTTGCCATTTTTATCTTGGAACAATACTTCCAATGGTTTGGTGTATTGCTGACCCAAAGCAAATACTTGCCCAACTTCAATGCCGCGTGCATGTTTAATATGCCCTTCCTTACAATGGGCGCAGCCATCATTCAGACGGACTTCGCGTAAGTCTGAAAATCCAGCTTGTGGCACATCACGGTGTATGGATAAGCCAGAAACATGGCTATCGATTTTATTCGCGCCAGCCACCATACCAACGGCATCACGCAAACTTTCATCCATAATAATTTTACAACGCAAACCTTGAGGTCCGACAAAACCTTTGCTGCTGCCGAGGCTTGATAGCGCTTGATCATCGGCCAATTCAATCGCATTGGCATTTAATGCACGAGCCAGCTTAATTTCCTGCAGTGTATCATCGCCATACACACAAGCAGCCACTGTTTGGCCATCAAATTCACCACCCGTGACTTGATAAATGAGTGTTTTAAGAAGCTGGGATGTGTTGATATTAAGGAAGCTTGCAACATCTTCGACACTGGTAACATTCGGTGTTTCAATGACATTTAAGGCTGCATCATCCAAGCTTGGAATATCACGCGTGGAAATACCTTTTTCCACATTGGCGGCATAATCACAGTGTGAGCAGTAGGCGATTAAATCTTCGCCTGATTCAGCCAATACGTGGAATTCATGGGATTGACTGCCACCAATAGAGCCCGTATCGGCTTCAACAGCCCGAAATTTTAGCCCCAAACGCGTAAAAATGCGCTGATATGTGGCAAACATATTTTCATACTCGGCTTGCAAAGATTCTTCATCGGCATGAAATGAGTAGGCATCTTTCATGATAAATTCACGGCCGCGCATCAAACCAAAACGCGGACGTACTTCATCACGAAATTTACTTTGAATCTGGTACAAATTCATCGGTAGTTGTTTGTATGAACGAAGCTCGCGGCTGACCAGATCGCAAATCACTTCTTCATGGGTAGGGCCAAGGCAGGATTCATGGGCATGACGGTCTTTAAAGCGTAGTAGTTCATTGCCATATTTTTCCCAACGCCCTGATTTTTTCCAAAGTTCAGATGGCTGAACCATGGGAAGTAATAGTTCTTGAGCACCTGCGCGCGCCATTTCTTCGCGTACAATGCCTTCAATTTTACGTAATACACGTAGCCCCATTGGTAAGAAGTCATAAACACCAGAAGTAACACGGCGGATAAAACCAGCCCGCAATAGCAATTTATGAGAGATAACTTCTGCATCGGCAGGGTCATCGCGTAAGGTGGGGGCAAAAAAACGTGAATATCGCATAATGGCGAAGTTTAGCTGTGAAGTATGCGATGAGGTAGTGGTAAGTTGGATTGCTTGCTTGGGTGTTGCGAAATAATTGTGCAAGCTCCCCAAAGCATGCAGCCTTGCGGCATGCAAATTCATTGGCCAAATACTCATTTTTTACTATCTGTCGCGGATACACGTGAGTTTCCTTATATTGATTTACCTCAAATTGCCATTGCGGGACATTCCAATGTAGGAAAATCCACGCTATTAAATGCCTTGTTTGATCGTAAAGGCATGGTCAAAACATCTAAAAAACCTGGTTGTACCCGTTTGTTAAACCTTTTTGAAGTGGACAAACAAATTCTGGTTGTTGATTTGCCAGGCTATGGTTATGCCCGTGCGCCGAAATCTGAAAAGCATAAATGGGCGAAGCTGATTGATTTGTATTTGCGTGGTAATACACCACCACAATTGGTGTTACTATTATTGGATATTCGACATGGTCCGAAAGACAGCGATATGCAGTTGATTGAGTATTTGAATGAACATGGTGTTCGGTGGATTCCAGTAGCAACCAAGGCTGATAAACTTACCGGCAACAAGCGTGCAAAGCGATTAAAAGAAATGTGCGATGCGATGGGAGGTTTGCTTAAGCCACTGCCTACCTCCAGCACCAGCATGCGTGGTATTTCGGAGTTGCGCGCTTTAATGATTAAAGAAATTCTAAGTCAACAAGAAACAGTTTGGGCTCCAACCTCAGATCAGAACGCCTGACCTGTTCCCAGATGTAGCCGCCAGCGATGTAAAGCGGTGCTATAGGCAACATCGCCACGGAATGTGCCATTGACTAACCAGCGCAAAGTCCAGCGCATGCCCGTGCCCACACCTGCAACAACCGAACGTCCTAATGCCCTGTGCCCTTGATTTGCTACATGCCCAACATCAACAAATGCAACCCATTGCACATTGCTATTGGATTCAATAAGCATACGGCTTTCGACCGTACCATAAATATATGCACTGCCTTGCAAATCTCCAGGATAATAGCCTCGAAAGCCCTCCCCTCCACCCAAGTCAAACAAACCATCCCGTAATAAATCACCGTCTGCCCAGCCTGCATTCACACGTACATTGATTGTGTCCTGCTGTTTTAATGGGATGTAACTACGCCATGATGCGCTTTGTCGAACGATGTTGATTGTTGAGCCCAATAGACTGTTAGCGATCTCCACATTATAATTAAATGCGGAACCAGTAATCCATGTAGTATGGTCATCTACAAAGAGATAGTTTACCCCTAGGCTAACAGCATCACGTTGATTATTTTGAATATCAGGTTGAGGTGCGCCTGCTTTTAATGTGAATGTTTTAAGACGATGGCTAAGCCCTAAACGGGCACCCCAGCCCTCACCGGGAACAGCATCAAAAGCATAAGATAACCCTAGCGCCCAATCTTGACTATTTTGTACATATGAACTGCTTAACACGCCATTTTTAAATGTGTCGAATACGCTGTTACCACGGTTTACAGACATATCTATGCTGTATTTTGAATCGGTAGCCCGTCGCCAGATGTAGGATCCCTGATACGATTGTCCTTGGTTGGAGCTGAAATTTTTTCCTGTATCGACGCTTCCCGAAAAACGTGCGAAATGATTTAAACCCCATAAGTTATAGTCAGTTAGGGCAAGACCAGCACGTGATGCGCCACCATCTTTTCGCGTTGCTTCTGGCAATAGCCAAATTGGCCAGCGGTCTTTGACAATAATATGTACAATGCCCTGATTATCGGGAGGTAATACTGTGACCTTACTGGTGAAAATTCCGAGATTTCTTAAGCGTCGCTCGCTGGTTTTAATGAAATCCGACTGCCATCTTGAACCTTCTGAAAATGGAAGTTCGCGCAGTAAAACGCGCTCATTTGAGTATTTTAATCCAGAAAATTCAATTTTCTGTACTACGGGAACTTCATCCGCATTTCCATAGACGGGAAGGGCAATCATCCAGAAAATCAGTAGCAGTGGCATAAGCCTATTTAAGACTATTTTTCGTTTAGAGGCTACTTTTTTATAGGCTTGTTAGAAGTTTCTTGGCCTCATACCCATAGCTTTTAAGGCGTTTTTTCCAGCCCAACAGCCAACGCTCTTCATGTCTTGATGGCGGGGATAAACCAACGCGCCGCGTTAATATAAAGCTGGCACTGGTTGAGAAGTCTTGTATAGCAGGCAATCCAGACTGTGTGCTTTGCATATGTTTTAAAACCTGCAATAAACCCCAACCTCGGCCTTGATAGCGTTCTGATAATTTTATGCCTTCACCTTTGAAATTTACATAATCCATGAGTGCGTAAGAGCCCATCGGACTGTGCGCTACATATTGGAATTGTTGTCTAATATGAGCACGGTTTTCTGATGCCG
This sequence comes from Mariprofundaceae bacterium, assembly GCA_030950875.1. Lineage (GTDB taxonomy): Bacteria > Pseudomonadota > Zetaproteobacteria > Mariprofundales > Mariprofundaceae. Next base: position 4,250 of record JAUZQS010000314.1, read on the forward strand.
CATGGCTTAATATATTTGGCAGAGCATTGTTTAGCCTGTTTTGCATGAATTTAACCTGAAAAGCACGTGTTTTCAGTAAAAAAGAACGCAAACCCTGCATTTTACTTGTATCTTTGATGGTTCTGAAATGGTTTCTATTTTCCCAAGGGTTGCCCTGTTGCTTTAGTAACCATACGGGGACTTCAACGCCGTTTTTCTGCATCCAGCCCAACAGTTTGGGAAAGCTTTCATCAAAGTGTTTTTCGGACTCCTTCACCCCTTCAGGATACCAAATAAAATGGCCAATACCCAACGAGGCAAAGTCTTCACCTTTATTCCATGATGTCAGACAGCTAATTTGCGAAGCACACTCGTTCTGAAAAACGAGCTCTCCTATACGTTTTGATTCAGTTGTGGATAAATCAAAGGCGAATAGATTTGGCGTCCCGATAAATAAAAAAA
>JAUZQS010000315.1 GCA_030950875.1 Mariprofundaceae bacterium
ATCCATCATAAATAAATGGATGCTGCGTCCAATAGACATAGAAAATACAATGCGCTTACCATCGGGAGAAACTGCAGGTTGAAAGCCTTCACTTAAACGCGTTTCAGATCCATCAGCCGCGATATGTACGATATATCCATGGGTGCCTGTAATGTTCCAATCATTAAAGTTATCCGAGGCTTGTTTTTTCGTATGTTTGTCATGACCATGCATGATAAGGCGTGTTGCAACAATGCTTCCATCTTCCAGCAAAGTAATATCTTTTAGTTTACCAGTGAGCTCTTTTGCACGGCGCATCAACCCTTCATTATCAGCGGGTTTTTTCCATAAACCTAACGAGCCAGTACGGCTGGATAAAAAAGTAACATCACTGCCCAACCAAGCGACAGATGCCAATGCTGCCAAATCATCTGTGACCGTATTGAGTGGATCACCATTTTGAATTGCGCGCCTGGAAATCCAATAGCTTTTAGACTTACCCGTGAGTGTTAGTAGATATTTTCCATCAGGAGAGACCTTGGGATACATCTCGCTTTCATTGGGCTCCAACGTTACAAGTTTAGCCAAATCTGCAGGCTCTACTTTGGCTTGCTTGGTCGTTACCCCTTCCAAAAAACCAAACAGGTCATTGGCTTGAGCCGTCGAAATAGTCATAGTTAGAGCGATTAAAAGTAGTATTTTTTTCATTAATATGATCCTTTTTTATTGTATTAGAAATAGATTTTATTGAAATTCAACTTGCCACAAATTCCAGTCTGAAACTGTTTTTCTTTGAGGTTTCTTGAGGCTTCGATTGGCGTGAAAAATCAGTGTGTGATTGTTTTTCCAAGTTACGCCGCCATCGGTCGCACGCGGGGCATTGGTGATGCGGGTGGTTTTACCTGTGGCAATACTCATTACATAAATAGAGGTATGGCGAACATTTCCCCCGCTATCGCGATTGGAGACAAAAGCCAGTTGTTTGCCATCAGGGCTAAAGGCTGGTTCAAAGTCACCAAATTTATTGCTCGTTAATTGTGTTAAACCTGTACCATCAAGGTTTTGTATCCATAAATCATAATTACCATGCACTTCGCGTACAAATGCGACCTGTTTACCATCGGGAGAAATGGCTCCATCAAAGGCATTGGGCAACATGCTCAACTCACTGTTTTTGCGTTTAAAGATAAACAATGACGGACTATGCAGCTTGTTTTTCGTGCCCGCTTTTGTATCTTTATAAGACATCTTATAAGCAACAAAATTGGAATTATAAACACGCCAATCCTGTCCTAGAAGCTCACCATTATTCGGCTTAACAAACTCATTAAGCAATCGATTGTGTCGAATTTTTTGTAAGGTTGTATCAAAACACCATATTTGGGCATCCGCAGATGCATTCAAATGCTCTGGAATCAAGCCACCTCGAAATAATGCCATATTGGCAATGGCAATATGAGAGTCACCCTTGCCCTGCCAAAACCATGCCGAAATAGGGCCAACACGGTTACTGACATAGCCAATACCACCATCTTTAAGAGCCACGCCTTCGCGGATGACTTCATTTAACATCATGGGGTCAACACGCTTTCCTTCCATATCGGGTTGATTCACAGGCACACGAACAACGCTAAATTTATCCATGTGGTTTTCATTAAAAACCATGAAAGAACCGGCAATAGATGGGTAAGTTAGGGCATGTTTTGAATCAAATAAAACAGGGCTAACGGGGAACAATTCTTTTTCAATAGGCTTGGCGTGTACAAGTAAAGGCTCAGCCAAAGCGGCCAAAGCGATGGCAGCCAAGCTTAGTGAGCGTATCCATGTTGCCTTCATTGTATACTCCTTGTTTTCAATAAGATGCATGCAGTTTGGCGCAGGATAACAGAGCTTATGTGATATGTATCACACATGAATGGATTGTAATGAAACGTTTATGTTTCTTGTAGAAATAGCTCGATACGCGTACGGATCTGATCTCGAACACGAGCAAACTCACGCATGATTTCCTCTTCTGTACCGCATGTTTTGGCAGGGTCTTCAAATGGCCAATGTTGGCGCTTTCCTTGCATGGAAAATATGGGGCAATGCGCATCAGCGTGACTACAGACAGTCACCAGTAAATCCAGCGATTCTAAAATGGCAGTATTTACCACTTCGGAAACTTGAGTGGAAATATCGATGCCTGCTTCTTGCATAACACGAATGGCTCGTGGGTTCTTGCCATGTGCTTTGATGCCCGCAGAAAAGACATCATAAGCATCACCACCCAAGTGTTTTAACCAGCCCTCCGCCATTTGTGAGCGGCAAGAATTCCCAGTGCATAAAAATAAAACGCGCTTTTTCTTGTTTGTTAGCATGTTTAACCCCGTTCGTACCAATGTTTACTACGATTCACAATTGCAACAACTGAAAGCATGACAGGGACCTCTACAAGCACGCCGACAACAGTTGCCAAAGCAGCTCCCGATTCAAAACCAAAGAGTGCAATGGCTGTTGCCACTGCTAGCTCAAAGAAGTTTGATGCGCCAATAAGTGCTGAAGGGGCAGCGATACTATGGGCAACGCCCAATCGTTTGTTTAATAAATATGCTAAAGATGATGTGAAATAGACTTGGATGGTAATGGGGATAGCTAGCATAAGGATAACCAAGGGCTGTGCCATAATTTGCATTCCCTGGAAACCAAATAATAACACAATCATTAACAATAGAGATGCCATGGAATAAGGATCCATGCGCTGTAACGCGGCCTCCAAACGCTGTTTTTTTAATAAATATTTACGCCACAGGTAAGCCACGATAACTGGGACAACAATATAAAGTAGTACGGATAATAATAAGGTGCTCCAAGGTATTTGAATGGATGCGATGCCAAGCAATAGACCTACAAGGGGCGCGAATACAACCACCATGATGATGTCATTTAATGCTACTTGAGAGAGAGTGAATTGAGCATCACCCCCTGATAGCTTTGACCATACAAAGACCATCGCTGTACATGGAGCTGCGGCTAAGATAACCAAGCCAGCGTAATAACTATCCCATTGCATTGGATCTAAATAATCAGAAAACACATGGTAAATAAAAAACCAACCTAAAAGTGCCATTGAAAAAGGTTTGACCAGCCAATTGATGCCGACAGTTACCATGATGCCATTGCGATGCTCCCAAACTTTATGCAATGCGGTATAATCAATTTTAAGCAGCATGGGTAAAATCATAACCCAAATTAAGACAGCAACGGTTAGGTTGATGTGTGCAACTTCAAAGTTGGCCAAGGTGTGGATAAATGTAGGCATGGTATTGCCAAGTACAATTCCAGCTACCATGCTTAAAAAGACCCAGAGCGTTAAATATCGAGCGAAGAGCCCCATGCTTTTTTTTGTAGAATCCGACATCTTATACCCCTTATTGAAGGGCTAAACATATCTATAAATGCGGATATGTAAATATATAGATTTTTATGGTGCTAGAATGCAGTGCAGTGCCTTAAGATCTTGCTCTATTTGTGAGCAGCCTTCTTTCTGAAGCACAGTAAAAAGCTCTGTGGATAGATCGCCACATAAGTGATAATACATCCATTTTCCTTCTCTACGGGTTTCTAGCAAGCCAGCATGTCGCAAAATGCTTAAATGACGAGAAACAGTGCTTTGAGGAAGCTGTAGAGCATCTACCAAATGACAAACACAAAGCTCTTTAGAGTGACCCAATAAAGCAAAAAGGCGCAGCCGAACTGGGTCGCCCAACGCCTTAAAGCTTGCAGATAGCCCTTGTATCAAGCCGTGGGTTTGATGCGGTCAATAATATTATGACCCTGAACTTGATGAAAAATAACCGCTAAAATATGGGCTCCCAACAAGGTCTCCACGGCTATGACCACAGTTTCATGCACAGATGAGACAAGTTCAATCCAGGCGCTTTGTGGCGCTGTAATGCTCCATCCGAAATATAATATCGTACCTGTAATACCCATGATGATTGCCGATAAAATAAGCAAGCCATGCGTGCTCCGTGCAACAGCTTCACCGTCTTCTGGTGGTGCAAGTTTCATGGACTTCCAGCCTGACATTTGCAATTTAATTTCGGCGACCAATTGCTTGCGTCCTGCTCCAAACAGCCATGGAAACAGGTGACGCCAGTTAGCACCTGGCAATGAAGTCATCGCAAGTATGATGCGAATGACTAAAAGAGCTGCAATAAATAGTCCTAGAAACTCGTGCACTTCAAAGCCCAATGTTTTTTCTACAGGCCCTGCAACCGCACCGGCTATACTATGATGTCCTTCATGCGCGAAAGCAGGTGTAATCCAAGTGATGGATGCTTCATCATGATCATCAACTTCAGGCACATCCATCAATTCGCCGACAGCCAATTGTGTGATCATACACAGCGCAAAAATGCTGTGAAAAATGCGAATTGGTTTTGCATAGGCTTCATTTATTGTATGATCAGTCATCTTATTTCCCCGCTAATTTATTCATGCGCAAACGTAGTGCATTAAGTTTGATAAAGCCATCAGCATCTTTTTGGTTGTATGCGCCTTGATCATCTTCAAAGGTGCATAGACGCTCATCAAATAGTGAGTTGTCAGATTTGCGACCTACAACCATTGTGTTTCCCTTGTACAGTTTCAGACGCACCGTACCATTCACTGTTGCTTGTGAGGCATCAATCGCCGACTGCATCATGTGTGTTTCAGGAGCAAACCAATAACCGTTGTAAATCAGCTTCGCGTAACGAGGCATCAATTCATCTTTCAGATGTGCAGCTTCGCGATCCATTGTGATGGATTCAATAGCGCGATGGGCTTTGAGCATGATTGTGCCGCCAGGTGTTTCATAACAACCGCGTGATTTCATCCCTACATAACGATTTTCAACGATATCAATACGCCCAATGCCATGCTTGCCACCCAAACGATTTAATTCACGCAACGCTTCTGCAGGTGTCATGCTAACGTCATTGATGGCAATAATATCACCACCTTGATACGTTAATTCGATATATTCGGCTTCATCGGGTGCAGCTTCAGGGGATACTGACCAACGCCACATGGATTCGGAAGGCTCAACCCAAGGGTCTTCCAAATCGTAACCTTCGTAGGAAATGTGTAATAAATTGGCATCCATAGAATAAGGTGATTTACTTCCCTCACGCTTGCGTTCGACTTCAATGCCGTGTTTGTCGCAGTATGCCAACATATCGTTGCGGGAATTCAAGTTCCACTCACGCCATGGTGCAATTACTTTTACATCGGGTTTTAAAGCATAAAAACCCAATTCAAAACGCACTTGATCGTTGCCTTTACCTGTTGCACCATGTGCAACAGCATCAGCGCCTTCAATATTAGCGATTTCAATCATGCGCTTGGAAATGAGTGGGCGAGCAATGGATGTCCCTAATAAATACTCGCCTTCATAAATTGCGTTGGCACGAAACATTGGGAATACAAAATCACGTACATACTCTTCGGTTAAGTCATCGATATAAATGGCTGATGCACCGCAAGCTTTTGCTTTGATGCGTGCATCTTCGACTTCTTCACCTTGTCCAATATCGGCGGTAAAGGTTACGACTTCACAATCATAGGTATCTTGTAACCATTTTAAAATAATGGAGGTATCC
>JAUZQS010000316.1 GCA_030950875.1 Mariprofundaceae bacterium
GGAATCTTGTAAACCATCTTGGCAACAAAGGCACGCGCTATCGTTCCGCGATTTTTGAGGGGGCGACCAGTCACGCCATAGTAGCTTCGTATATGCTCTTCGATGCGAATAAGCTCAAGGATTGTAACTAGTTGCTGTTCTTTTTCAGAGAGCGATCCAAGACTCTCTTCAAGCATCGGAAAAAGAAATGATTGAATTATGTTCCAGGTTTGTGATAATTCATCATGGGCATTGCTCATAATTTAAATTCCTTTCTGTTACGTGTTTTGATCGACTTATGATAACAGTTAAAGAAGTCTTTTTCACGTTTTAATTAATGCTAATTCAGCATAACTGGGGAGTTTTGCAATTACCTCTATCGTATATTCGCCTTCCGATAGTTTAATGGCATAGGTCTGCCCCTTTTTTGCGGGCGTATTGCCTTTGCGATCACCATCAATATAAATCTCTGCATCCGCAGGATCTGAGCTGATCTTCAACATGCCATCATTTTCACCTGAACTACAGCCTCCCATCAACGCCGTCAGCGCCATCATGGTAGAAACCAAAATTAACCTTTTCATATTCCCTCCTTCTTTTTTAGCGAATCTGTTGTATCTCAATATTCAGTGCCAATGCCGACCACACGCGATCAGCTGTTAACACCCTGGTTTCGTGCTCTATGGCAAGTCCCAAACAAGCCCGGTCTGCCAGAGAGAGACCAAACCGCCTGCTCTCTTCCCATAGCTGGGCGGCAATCTCTGCCTGTTCCACCGAAAAAGGAACGATCATAAGACCAAGTTCTTCAAGCAGGTTTCGTACGGCACCAACATCCATCCCTTTCTGCACGATCTTTTGCGCAACTTCGCACCAGTTTACAGTACCAATGCAAGACTCAGGAATAACGCTCTGAACTGACTCCCAGCCTGTTTCCTGATGCAAATATGCCAGCAGTGCAGAAGCATCAAGAATGATCATGCTTTATTTTCGGCCTGTGCAACAGCTCTACGTTCGGCAACAAGCTCATCCACCATACTGACTTCTTGCGGAATAGCCTTAAACATATCCCACAAGCGGGATTCAATCGCTTCCCTGCGCTCAAGCACCAGACTGTCGCCCACTTTTCGCGCCACCAGATGATCTCCCCGACTCAAATTCAAAGCCTTGCGTAAAGCCGCCGGTATAACCAAGCGCCCTTGTGCACCAAGCTGCACTTCACTAAATGATGATGAATGTGCCATAATATATCCTTGTGTCACGTAATGGTAAACATGGCACGTGATGCCTGTGTATGTCAATGAATGACTTGGCATGATACGAGAGAGCCCCATTAATGGTAGTCCTCTTCGCGTTGATGTCGAACAGCCAAGATGGAAGGAATGAGGGTAAGGCTTTCATAACTTGATATTTATCTGGATTGCATCCCCTTCAACTCAGATAAAAGTGGTGCAATTACAATCGTTAATTCGTGCACTAATATCAAGTTATGAAAGCCTGCCCCCGTTTTATATTTTCGACCCTACCCAGATCACCCGAACCCGCCGCATCAATAAGCGGCATGCCTATTTCAAACATGAATCACCGATACACATCATCATGATCACCAATATCCAGCAGCGTAATCACATGCTCATTTATTTTCAGTAGCAGAGTAATACGATAACTGTATGTGATACGGATAGCATGCAGACCTTTCATATTGCCACTAAGACCATACAGTTTTAGCGATGGTTGAAAAGGATCCTGCTCCAATACCAACAGAGCAGTGGCTGTTTTCTGCTTCAATTCAGGATGGTGCTTGGCAAACCGTTTCGCTGATTTGATGAATGAAGGGGTCCATTCAAGCTCAAACATCAATCTGCGGGAAATATTTCACGAATCAATGTATCAACAGAGCCTTTTTGCACTTGCCCAGCTGCGACTTCATCAAGGGAGGCCTTAATGCGCAGTTCCCATGCATCATCCATCTCACCCATCATTTGCTGATATCTATCCTCAGTCATCACCACATATTGCGGTCGATTATTTTTAATAACATGAACAGGACCCGATTCCATCTGAGCATCGACAACTGAAATACCTCGACGTTTAATTTCAAGGGCAGCTATTGTATTCATAGGTATCACCTCTAGTGCTAAATATAGTGCATATTATAGCGCCTTTAATTGTAACAAACAATACGCGCAATTACGGTTGTCAGTAACACATAGCCTGTCTGGTTAAGTAGCACATAAGTTGTCTGGTCTGATAATCACCGTCGAGATGATAAAAGATAAAACCAACAAAGTTGTTACAGGAGATACGGATAATGAGATTTGATGAAGCATATGAGGGATGGCAAAACGGTCATCTGACACAAGCAGAGACAGGGCGATTACTGGGCATGAGTGAGCGTAACTTCAGGCGTTACATAGGTACTAACGAAAGTTAGTAAAAAAGAGGCCGCACACCTCTAAACTTATAAAAAAACGTGCGTGTTTTTCAAATAAACTTGAATAAATAAGGCAACTTTATAGGGTAAGCAGATGATTGATCGCCTTCTTATCTCAAAACTCATACAGTGGAAGTCCTCTCCACAACGAAAACCACTGCTGCTTGATGGCGCACGGCAAGTGGGTAAAACTTATCTCATTGAACAATGTTTCGGTGGGCAGCATTTTAAAAAAGTCATCAAACTGGATTTTTTAGCCAACCCACAACTGGTAGATATTTTTAGAGAAAACCTTGATCCTGAAAATATTCTTCTGAATATCCAAATCATCTTCAACACAACGTTTGATGCCAAACATGATTTGCTGTTTTTTGATGAAATCGGTGAGTGTCAGCAAGCTTTAGACTCACTGAAGTTTTTTGCCGAATCGCGTCCTGATTTATATATCTGTGCATCAGGCTCAAATATCGGGCTTATTGATTCTTTCCCTGTTGGGAAAGTTCATCTGCTTGAGTTGTTTCCACTCTCCTTTGAAGAGTTTTTAATGGCATCAGAGCAAGCAATATTGCTTCATCAGTTTCGAGATATGGCAAGGCAACAAGTGGTACACAATAAACTATGGCAACTGCTATTGGAT
>JAUZQS010000317.1 GCA_030950875.1 Mariprofundaceae bacterium
TAGTAACTATTCAGCTCACCTCTTATTTTCCCGATGTCTGCGTTAAAAAGTGCTCACTTACAGGAGTAAGTTCCGCCTTTTCGCCTTGACCTCTGAAAAATAAGAGGCAACCTGAATAGCTACAGACTATTTTATGGTTGTGCTGAATAGTTACGTTGCCTAAAATACTGCCTGCAGCCCAAACGAACGACCTCTCGCCTCTTTTATTTACCCGCATCCAGTAATTTCGTAACTTCAGCAGTAATATTATACATCTCTTTCACATACAGAACAGATGGCTTGGTCAGAATATAATCATAGCCTTTCTGCTTACCTAGTTCACGAACTTTTTTCCCAAACTTCGTGTAAATTCCTTGCATCAGGCGGTTACGTTCCATGGTCATTGCTTCTTGGGCATCTTGGAGCTTGCGCTGATAATCTTTCTTCATGTTATTAATTGTCTGTTGTTTTGCTGCAAGCTTGCTTGGAGACATCGCCATAGATTGATTCAATAAATCTTTGTCCAACTGACTGATTTTATCGCCAAGCGATTTCAACTCTTTCTGCTTGGTATTTTTAATTCCTTCAAGGTGTTTAATGATATTGCGATATTGCACAGTATTTTGAACCGCGCTATTAATATCCACAAACGCAACTTTTAATTCGCCAGCATAAACAGTACTAGACACCAACAAGCCAAAAGCCAAGGCTCCAGCTCCCAAAATACGAAAAATCATAACTACTCCTTAGAACTATCTCTATAGATTAAATGCGCAACCTAGGTTTATTTAACATATTGTCTAACACATACGTAATAAATAGCTAAACTTGATGCCCTCTTGCTTCTATATCAGCATGATGTTTAAAGTCATTTCTTCATTACTCACCACGATGGGATAATAATTTCAAACGGTATTCCTCAGGATCCTTTATTTGTGTTAGTACCCCACCACGAGGGAATAGCGCATCATACAAACGCGCAACCCAAAAGCGCAACGCCGCCAAACGCAACAACACTGGCAACGCCTGAAATTCTCTTTCCTGCAAAGTCCTAACTGATTCGTAACCAGTCAGAAACGCCTGAATACGGCTATCATCGCCATCACTAAGCATCACGGCCTGTGCATTGAGGGTAATCGCAATGTCCATGACCCATGGCGCGCTGTGCGCATAATAAAAATCGATAATCCCTGACACTTTATCGCCATCAAATAATATATTATCAACGAACAAGTCCCCATGAATCACGCCTTGCGGCAAGTTACTCCATGATTGTGCATGCTGATATTCCAACTCTTGCCGCAATAAATTCGCCGCTACATCGCCATAGGCTTTAGCTGTACCGTGCAACACTTTACCCGCATGTTCTTGCAACCAAGTCATTTCCGTAGGGTTGGCACGGACTTCGGCAAAGGACTCGCCCATCAAATGCAACTGCGCCAAGGCTTGACCCGATGCATGCAATTGCGTTTCAGTTAACATATCCAACGTTTTCCCAGATAGACAGGATACAATACAGCCCCACTTAACCTGCTCACCGTCTTGAACTTCAAACAATAACGAGCCATCACCGCGCTGCATTACATCAGGGCACAACAAACCTTTCGCCGCCAAATGTCGCATCAAGCGCATAAAATAAGGTAGCTCTTGCTCATTCATACGTTCAAAGACTGTCAGTACAAAGCGGCCTTGTTCGGTATCAATAAAGAAATTGCTATTTTCAATGCCTGCTGCAATCCCTTCAAAGGATTGTAATGCACCTAAGCTATAATCTTCCAAAATCGTTGCGATATTCGCATGGGTAAGTTCAGTATAAACAGACATGGCGCAAGACTAACCGCTTCACATACGCAATCCACATACCATTTTTCATACACCACGCTATAGTGCCGCAATGGATTGGGCACAACAATTTGTCGAACAATATAGTTATTGGGCTGTATTTATCTGGACATTTATCGAAGGCGAAACGGTCTTTATCGTTGCCGCAGCATTAGCGGCGGCTGGTGTGCTGACAACATGGAAGGTCATTGTTGTCGCGGCATGCGGGGCACTTACTGGGCATTTATTCTTTTTTGCATTGGGTCGCTGGCGTGGTGAACGAATTATCCAGGCTATGCCTATGCTCAAAAAACATGTGCCTAAAGCCAATATTATTCTTAATAAATATGCCCACTGGTCCATTTTTATTTTTCAATATCTATATGGCACACGTTTGGCCGCAGCGATTCTTTTTGGCTGCTCCTCCATTACATTTTGGCGTTTTTTCTTTCTTCAAATCATCAACTGCATCACCTGGGCCATCATTATCTATACCATTGGGCACTTTTTAGGCTTGGCCGCCATGAGCATCCTGCACCAGTTTGGCATTTGGGGGCTGATTATTTCACTCAGTATAGCGGCCATCATCGCCGCTATTATTTACTGGCGTTATGCTCACCACCATGTCAAACGTCACTTCGATTCAGACGATGCATAAAAGGCATCAATTTCCTCCTTATGCAAGGCTCGAATATGCCGACGTTTAAGCTTTAATGTGGGTGTTAAACAACCATTTAGCTGTGTCCATTCTTCTGATACCACAAGCAGCTTCCGCACTTGCATATAACTCGCTAAATCATGTGACTCATGCCTGATACGCTTTAATAACCAACCATGCAGTGCGCTATCTTCACGCCAGTTTTCAGGTAGAGCCCCTTGTTTCTTACCACGCCAGTACAACTGTAATTGCTCTTCATTTACAATCAATAAAGCTGCCAACCATGTCCTGCCTTCACCTATCACCATGGCTTGTTCAATACATGGATCATGGGTTAAATGTTGCTCAACCAATGCTGGCGGCACATTTTCACCACTGGAAAGCACCATAATTTCCTTTTTGCGATCCACAATAAATACATAACCATCATCATCTATCTCAACTATATCTCCCGTATGCAACCATCCATCATCATCCAATACCTCTTTGGTTTCTGCTTCTTTTTGCCAATAACCCCGCATCACCATCGCGCCTTTTGCCAAAAGCTCGCCATCATCGGCAAGCTTGAGTTCTACCCCTGGCAAAGCAGGACCAACACTGGCTGGTTTGATGTTTTGCTCGGTATTTACCGTTAATACAGGCGATGTCTCACTCAGACCGTAACCTGGCAATACGGTAATATCGGCCGCTAAAAGGAACTTCGCAATACGGGGGCTTAAAGCCGCTCCACCCGAAACAAACAGGCGTAAATTTCCACCCATTTTGGCACGCAACTTCTCATTCACAATACCATCCAAAAGCTTCCAAAGCTTGGCTTTTAAACCATGTAGATCTTCGCCTTTTTTTCGCAACTCAAAGCGCTGCATTCCCAACGATTGGGTCTGTCCAAACAAGAATCGTTTTACCGCCGAAGCCTTCATTTTTGCATGCACACCTGCATAAATTTTCTCATACAAGCGCGGTACAGAAATCATCACTGTAGGGCGCACTTCCGGCATATCTCGCATCAATGTCGTGACATCTTCGGCATAGGCGATTTCAGAGCCACATGCCATCGGCAAAAAGTGTCCAACTGTACGTTCAAAGGCATGCGCTACAGGTAAAAATGATAAAAACACATCATCGGAAAATATAGGCACACCACCCAAACCCGCCCAAACATCGGATAATAAATTACCATGTGTCAACATCACGCCTTTGGGGTGCCCAGTTGTGCCTGATGTGTAAATCAGTGTCGCCAAATCATCTCGTTTCGGGCATGCAGCCTGCAGCCTCCCATCCCACGATTCGTCGCTAGCAATCGCAGTCAATGAATCGCTCTCACCATGAAATGCCACCATTGGTTTATCATAGCCATCCAGTTTTGCCTGCTGTGCGCCCTCTTCTACCAATAGCAGTGAGCACCCTGCATCATCAAAAACATACCGCACCGCTTCGGGGCTATCTGTAAAATACGCAGGTACAGTCACCGCTCCAATGCGTAAAATAGCAAAATCAGCAATCAACCATTCTGGACAATTATGCCCCAATATTCCCACACGATCACCCGGCTTAACACCTTGTTTCTCTAGCCATGCTGCCACACGCAAAACCGCTTGTTGTACCTTAATGCGTGACCATTGCACCCATTCACCATTATCTTTGCGAAAGCGCAATAAAGGCTTATCCAACCATTCCGAAGGTGAAGCCAACAACAAATCAGGCAAACACGCGGCTTGTTCAGCTCGTTTTAGACCAATACATACCCTAGGAGAATTCATTTAACACCTCCAGGTTAACAGGTAATTCTAAGCCCAAGTCGGCAATCGTTTGGCGTAAGGCTGCGCGTTCGCGACCAGCAAAGTAACACAATAACCCACCTCGAAATGGTGGAAACCCGATCCCATAAACCAAGGAAGCATCCAGATATTCCGCATTATCTAACACGCCTTCTTCAAGGCATCGCAAAGATTCAACCAACATCGGAATCAGGCATGCATCAATCACTTCCTGAGCATCCATCACAAAAGCATTATCTTTCATATTCGCATCAAACTCTTTTTCTTGCACAGCATTGACATGCTCTCCCAACGATATATCCGATGGCAAGTAACCATCCAATGCTTCACTCACGCCTTGGCA
>JAUZQS010000318.1 GCA_030950875.1 Mariprofundaceae bacterium
CCTACTTCACTGGCATGATGCACACATGACTGACAAACAGATGAACCCTGAATTATGGTTAACAGAACATGGTGATTACCTTTTTCGATATGCACTATCACGTCTGCATGATACAGAATTGGCAACGGATATGGTTCAAGAAACACTCTTGGCAGCTTGGCGAGGGCATCAACGCTTCAAAGGTGATTCAACACTGCGAACTTGGTTAGTCGGTATCATGAAACACAAAATTATTGATCATATCCGTAAGGAAATTAGGCATCGCAAAATCGGCGACCGTTTGGAAAATGATCCAACTTCCGATTATTTCTCTGAAAATGGCAGTTGGCAACATTCGCCATCGGCTTGGCGCGATAACCCGGAAGCCTTATGTGACAACCAAGAATTCCGCCAAGTTTTGCAAGAGTGTTTGTCGCATTTACCTGAAAAGCAACGGCGCGTTTTTGAGATGCGTGAACTCGCTGGTGATGACAGTGAAAGTATTTGTAATGCTTATGATATTACGCCGACTCATCTGCATGTGTTGATGCATCGCGCTAGGCTTGCCCTGCAAAACTGCCTGCATAAACATTGGTTTGGAGGTCAAAAAAAGTCATGAAACACGCTTGTAAACGCGTTAGCCAACTCACCTCAGAGAGCTTTGATCGCAAACTCTCTTTGACAGAAACACTGCAACTTAAATGGCACTTTGCGATGTGTGGTTTATGCCGCAATTATCATCAGAGCTTGAAAACGATGTCCAATGTTTTCGGGCATATTCGCGAACATGACCTTAAAGAAAATATTCAATTACCCGATGAAGCCAGACAGCATATTCAATCTGTGTTAGAAAAAGAGAAGTAAGCACCGCCTCAATTCAGTACAACTTATAAAATGACCTGTAGCTATTCAGATTGCCGCTTATTTTTCATAGGTCAAGGCGAAAAGACGCAGCTTACTCCTGTAAGTGAGCACTTTTTAACGTAGGCATCGGGAAAATAAGGGGTGAGCTGAATAGTTACGTCTGCCGCAATATTTTAACGACCGCATCTGGCAAGTTCAAAACCGCCATATCGTCTTGTAAATGTTTTTTCGTCAGTGGTATTTCATCCAAAAAACTTTGTTTTCCATCACGGTATGCCAAACGGGAGAAAATTCCGATGGCTTTGATATGCCGCTGAAAAGCCGTTAAACGTAAAGCTTCATGCCAGTGGTTAAAATCAGTAAAATATGTATTCAACGATGTGGGTAATGCTGAAAAAAAGTATGCGCTCCATTCACGCCGCAATGATTCAGGGTAGTCTTGGTAACAATCATATAACAATGAAGCCAAATCATAGGTAATAGGTCCCGACACAGCATCTTGAAAATCAATCACCCCAAGTGGCAGCCCCTTCTTGGGAACCATTAAATTCCGACAATGATAATCCAAATGAACAGCCGCCTGTGGCAGTAATTGCAAACGTTGTAAATAAGGCAATAACGCAGCATGAAATGACACTCGCTCCGGCGGCGATGGCACATAACCGACAACCTTGGGTAAATACCAATCCAAATAAAGCTCACATTCGCGCTGCATGCGCGCTACATCAAAGTTTGGTAATTCAAAGTTTGGTTCAGGAGCCGCTTGTAACGCATGCAATTGCCGCAAAGCATCTTGAAAAAGAGGTTTTACATCACCAGCCTTTTGCAAATAGGTTGCCCAGGTATTATCCCCGAAATCTTCCAGTAATAAAAAACCTTGCTGCTGATTCTCAGCTATTAAATCAGGAACACGCAACGGCACATTCTGAAACCACGCGCGAATCCTCAAAAAGGGTGAACAATCTTCCTTGCCAGGAGGAGCATCCATCAACACCCATGTTTCATGCTCGCTATGAACGCGAAAATAACGACGAAAGGATGCGTCTCCAGCTAAAGCACGGATCTCGAAACTTACATCCAGCACCTCATCCAACCATTGTATGGCCTGCGTTAACCGCGCATCTGCCATTAAATCAACGAGCCTTCAAGACAAGTGCCGTGATATTTAAGGATTTTTTTACCGCCTTTTTTGCTTTAAGCGCCGCTTTTTTTGAGTCATAACCAGCAATATAAACACGGTACCAAACACCTAAATTAGGTAATTCAACACGGCGAATCAATGGCGAAAAACCTCGTTTCGTCAGTTTTGGCACAAAAGCATCGGCATCAGCCTGCTTTTGAAAAGAACCAACCTGCAATACAAAGCCCCGCTGCTTAGCCTTACTATCATTCACATTGACAGATTTCGGTGTAATGATCTTTGTAACTTTTTTAGCTGATTGATGCATTTCCTTCTCAATCATCTTGCGCATTTCAAGTGTAGATGATGGTACATGCACGGATGTGCGGGTTGATACGCCCTTTTTAGGTGTCCTTGTAGCATGTAACGGTGCTGGTTTCACAGATTGATGCGGCAGCTCATTATAAAATGTTAAATCACCAACCTGCGTAGTTGATACTTTAGGTTCAGCCTGTTTCGTCGCAGCTTCTTGGCGCAATAAATTCATTTCCTTTTGTTGTTCTCGCAAAAGTTTTTCCAAATGCGCCTTATCTTCACCTGAAGCCGTTTCAATTCCTTGTTTTTGCCCCAACCAGAACCCAGCCATAAATGTTCCCAACACAAGCAACACTGATAACACCGTTAAAAACATCGTTTTAACACGCGTCAACGGCTTTTCCACGTCTATTTGTGGCACTTCAACTTGGGCAAAATCTTGCACAGCCATTACATTTTATCCGGCGCAGACACACCCAACACGGTCAAAGCATTAAAAATCACCTGCTTCACTGCCCGTGCCAACAATAAACGCGCTTGGGTTAAGACTATATCATCCGTCACTACACGGTTTTTATGATAAAAACTATGAAAGTTCGCAGCCAGTTTCATCACATACGTTGCCACTCGGTAAGCTTCCAAACGGGTCGCCGCTGTATCCAACATTTCAGGGTACGCCAATAACTGCGCGACCAATGCTTGTTCTTCATCGGACACCAAAGGCGATACATCAACATCTTCAACCGCCTGCAAAACAATGCCTTCTTCTTTAGCCTTTCTCAAAATAGCTGCTACACGTGCATGCGCATATTGCACATAATAAACAGGATTTTCATGGCTCTTTTCTTTGGCTTCTTCCAAATCAAAATCGAACTGACTTTCAACCCGTCGCGTCATAAAGTTAAATCGTACTGCATCCGCGCCCACCTCATCAACCACTTCACGCAAGGTTACAAAGGTGCCTGCCCGTTTGGACATGCGCACAGGTTTGCCATCACGGGTTAAATTCACCATTTGCACTAGCAACACATCTGGCTGTGCTTCACGCTGTACCAAGGCCTTCATGGATGCCTGAACACGGGTAACATAACCACCATGATCCGCACCCCAAATATCAATCAGACGATCAAATCCACGCTCGAATTTATCCACATGGTAGGCAATATCCGCTGCAAAATAAGTCGCAGTTCCATCTTGTTTTGCCAAAGGGCGATCAACATCATCACCAAAATCGGTCGTGCGGAATAAAAACTGCTCTACAGGCTTATAATCTTTCACTTCCTTACCTTTTGGTGGTGGAAGTGTGCCAAGGTAAACTGTTCCTTCATCTTTTAAGTGTTGAATCAAACTCTGTACTTTCCCTGATTCATGCAAGGCTTTCTCAGAGAAATAATGATCAAACTGAATATTCATTGCCGCTAAATCGGCGCCAATCATTACCATGTTGGCAGCCACACTCTGCTCACCAACCCATAGCGAACGTTCGTCATCAGACAATGCCAAAAGCTCGCTATAATTACGTTTCTTCAGCAATTCACGCGCAATCTCAATAATATATTCACCTGGGTATGCCGCTTCGGGGAAGGTGATGGATTCACCCTGTAACTCTTGCATGCGCAACCATACGGAATTTGCCAACACGCCAATCTGTGAGCCTGCATCATTGATATAATATTCCCGATGCACCTTCATACCACGTGTGGATAACAAACGCCCTAAAGCATCGCCCACCACCGCACCTCGACCATGACCCACATGCATAGGCCCAGTTGGGTTCGCAGAAACAAACTCCAAACAAACCTTTTCAGATGCATCACTGACTGCAATACAGCCAAAATCTTCGCCTTGCGCCAAAATATGTTTTAAGGCTTCCGCTTCACAGGCTCCCTGCAAACGAATATTGATAAAACCAGGCCCTGCAATATCACAGCTTTCCACTGCTGCTGGCCATTGCACCGTTTGCAAAAGAAGTTCCGCAACCTGACGGGGGTTCTTCTTCAGCATGCCCGCCAAAGCCATGGCAACATTGGCTGCATAATCACCATGTTCCTTCATTTTCGGGCGCGATAATTTCACCACGATTTTTTTTGCATCAGCCACTGTGTCAGGGCCATCCTGCAATAATGTATCCACGGCACTCTGTAATGCCTGCTCCAAAGCTTGTTTCACAAAGCCTCCACGTTCACGTTTCCAACCAAACCAATCTATGCCGCACCTTATCGTTTTCTGCTTAACATGAAACAAATGACGAAGCTTATGACTTTAATCATTTACTACACCTTCATTCATTCGTCATAGCGCTCTTATTAATAATGCGTGCAAAAATGGCTAATGCTGACAATTCGGGCAATAAAAACTGCTTCGTCCAGCCTGTATGATTCGGCGAATTTTCGCGTCACAGCGCGTGCAAGGCTCGCCTTCTCGCCCATAAACATGAAAGCTATGCGCAAAATATCCTGGTTTTCCATCCACCTGCACAAAATCACTGATACTACTGCCACCTGCTTGTATCGCCGCAGCCAAGGTTGTTTTAATTGCATTTACCAATGTTTGTAATCGGTGTTTTGAAATTCGCCCAGCTGCACGTGCAGGATGAATACCTGCCAAAAACAGTGCCTCCGCCGCATAAATATTGCCCACACCAACCACCACATGCGCATCCATAATCAGTGTTTTAATCGGCAGCTTACGCCCCAAACAATGCGATAATAAATATTCAACATCAAATGCATCAAACAAAGGTTCAGGGCCCAAGCGCTTGAACCACGCATGTTGTGGCCAATCAATCTTTGCCATCAAACCCGCATAACCAAAGCGTCTCGCATCACGGTAGCGTAAGCTACTGCCATCATCAAAATCAAAACGCACATGCTCATGCGCCCCCGCCGCCGTAGCTTTGGGCAACACATGGAATTGACCTGTCATGCCCAAATGCCAAACTAAGGTCTGCAGGTTAGATGTGTTATTCTTTGTATTTTCCGATATATCACCCTCAAAATCAAACAATAAATATTTGGATCTACGTCGAATTTCTTTAATCTTCTGATTAAACAGCGGTGAAAAATTAGGCAATGTATAACGTAAATTAGCACGAAATGCAGTCACAGATAGAACTTTTCGACCAAGCAATAAAGACGAAAGCCCTGTTCGCACCACTTCAACTTCAGGTAGTTCTGGCATGCTCGAAAGGTATCGCATCCGTACCATAACACCATCAATCGCACACAATTACTTGCGAGAATGCGACCTTGCATCCATACTTCTCTACCATGGACACATTTACAGAAGATAAGTTACAAGACATTGATGGTCGTACATTCCCAATCTTAGCCGTACTATTTCCGGATGAATTGCATTTTTTCCGTTCTATTGCCATTCCCGTTGAAATTGCTGCCAATGTTGCTGTTATTACTGAAGGACAGCATGCCCAATATTTATATTTGATAAAATCGGGTGTTCTGCGCGTTAATAAACGCCATGATGATACTATTTTTGAAATTGGTTCCATTACACCGGGCGAAGTGTTTGGCGAGGCATCCATTTTATATGATGCCCCTGCTGGCGCCGATGTTCGCACCGTTGAACCTTGTGAGTTATATCAAATCCCTATCGAACAAGTCACTGATGTACTAAATTCCAACGAACGTTTTATGCGCTCCTTTACGCAGCTCGCCGAGCGCCGTTCTGCGGCCAGTGCTTTGGCTGTTAATCCAATATTTAGTACGTTACCACAAGCTGTTCGTGAAATTATTCTATACAATGGTCAGTTTATATCCCTTGAGCCTGGCAAAGTGCTTTTTAACGAAGGTGATACAGATACCCGTTTTATGTTTATTGTGCTAGGTGGTGATGCCGAAGTTTCGATGCAACATCCCCAAGATATAAACAAGAAAGTTGTCTTCGCGCGCCTTTCTTCAGGTGATGAAGTCGGCGAGATTTCCGTTATCACTGAGAAAGCACATGCGGCAACTGTATCAGCCATTACGCCATTAAGACTACTCATGATTAACAATGATTCAGTACAAGCCTGGCGCAATCGTTACTCTGATTTTGGTTATGCCCTATATGCTTGTGTACAACATAAACTACACCATAGTTTAAATGCCTTACGCGGTATTATGAATGAACAAGATGCACATGCCATTACCACAGGAACACTGCCTCCACACAAAAAATAACGTAACTATTCAGCACAACCATAAAATAGCTGTAGCTGTTCAGATTACCTCTAATTTTTCAGATGGCAAGGCGAAAAAGCGGAGTTTACTACTGTAAATGAGCACTTTTCAACGCCGCTATCGGGGAAATGAGGGGTGAGCTGAATAGTTAC
>JAUZQS010000319.1 GCA_030950875.1 Mariprofundaceae bacterium
CAAGAGTGGAAGTTGCTACAACGCTTTATTGTTCATTTGGCTGATGGAGACTTGAAGAATCCACAAAAAGCCAATATGCAGGCTTTTAAGGCTGCGATGAGTGACGTATTTGGCGAAGGCAATCGCCCAGATAATTTCCAAGCCATGGCAATGCGCGTCGTTCAAGCGGTGCAAATAATTCCGCGTCTGCCTTGGCCATTTATCCCGGTTCTTGATGATTATGATCAGAAATACTATACGGGGCTGCAGTTAACAAGAGATCCGGGCATGAATGTGGTTTGGGTTGGCAGTGCACTGCTTGTGATAGGCTTGTGCATCATGCTTTATGTATCACATCGTAAATTATGGTTGATTGTGCGTAGAAAAGGTAAAGATGTAAGTATTAGTTTTGTTGGCTTGAGTAACCGCAATCCATTGAACTTTGAACATGAATTTAATGAAATTTTAAGGTTGATGGATGATGGTATGCAAGAGTTGAAAAAAGGAGGCTCGGTATGACAGCAATAGCAGAATCAAATGGACTATGGGAAAATATGTATCAGGGGCGTGCTGCATTTGTACGCTATTGGGCTTATATTGGCTTGATGTTGGGCGCAGTCGGGCTAGCAATGTTTGGTGGTGATGGTTATACGGAAAACGGTTATATTTTCCAGTTGGTTGGGCAAGATGGGTTCATGTGGTTGGGTACAGGTGCCTTGTTAGGGGCAGGTTTGTCCATTGGTGCCTCAATGCTTCGACCGGCAATAGTTGAAGGTCATATTCCTAAAATGATGGTCTCATGGTTTGATGGTGGCGCCGTGATGTTGGCCTTGATGGCTTTTCTGACCATCTTTGAGCCGACAGCAGCGATGGTATCTTATGAAGATCAAACGAACCTGTTTGCGGGTCATGTCGTGATGACCATGAACGTATTATTTATATTTTCGGCGATTTGTTATATTGCTTATTTGTTTGCACCAGACTCTTTTATCGGTGGTATGGCAACCATGACTGCATGGGGAGGAGTGTATGCAGGCGGATCGGCATTATTATTGCGCTGGTATGAATCTTATTTGTTTATGGATGGGGCAATTGGTCATGCGCCGGTATCCAATATTTATGAAGTGTTTATTTTATTATGCTGCGTTATAACGATTATTTATTTACAGTTGGAACGACGTTATGAAGCCAAGGCCATGGGCGCATTTGTGATGGCATTGGTGGCAGCAGCCGTGTTTTTCGGTATTTGGTTGGGTTCCGTCGGCCAAGGAGAAATTAAACCCTTGGTGCCAGCCTTACAGTCTTATTGGATGAAAATTCATGTACCAATGAATTTTGTAGGCTATGGTTCATTTGCAGTAGCATGTGGTGCTGGCATGGCTTATTTGGTTCGCCAATGGCTGGAAGTACGCAATAGCAAAATGGTCGCAGTGTTTCCAAGCCTAGAACAGCTTGATCAACTGGCTTATAAAGCGGTAGCCATTGGCTTTCCAGCATTTACGTTGGCAACGATTCTCGGCGCGGCCTGGGCATCAGAAGCGTGGGGTGGTTATTGGTCTTGGGATCCTAAAGAAACATGGGCCTTGATTGTATGGTTGGTGTATGGCGCTTATTTGCATGTACGTATTTCACACGGCTGGCATGGCCGTACTTTGGCATGGTGGACAGTCATTGCATTTTTGGTAACGGTATTCTGCTTCTTGGGTGTGAATATGTACCTTGCGGGCCTACACTCTTATGGACATTTATCATAAACTGACAAGGCGGGAAATTTAATGGCCAAGTCATTACGAAAAATTGTTTTTCCTGCAGCGGGTATGGGCACACGTTTTTTACCTGCAACCAAGGCAACACCCAAGGAAATGCTGACCATTGTGGATAAACCACTGATTCAGTATGGCGTGGAAGAAGCCTTGGCCGCAGGGATGGGTCAAATTGTCATGGTAACGGGTCGTGGCAAACGCTCCATTGAAGATCATTTTGATATTTCAGCCGAACTTGAAGCCAACTTACATGCAGCCGGCAAGGATGCATTGTACAAGACTGTTTCAGATGTTGCGCGTATGGCAAATGTTGCTTATATCCGACAAAAGCAGCCGTTGGGTTTGGGTCATGCGGTGTTGTGTGCTGCGCCATGGGTTGGTGATGAGTGTTTTGGCGTGTCTTTGGCGGATGAATTAATTTTATCTGAAGGCAAGTCTGCGATGCAGCAGTTGCGTGATGTGCATGAACAAACGGGCGTATCGGTGATTGGTTTGGCACATGTTCCAGATGATGAAGTCTCTCGCTATGGCATTGTGGACGCGCAAGATGAAAATGGTTTATTGCGTTTGCATGGTATGATTGAAAAGCCTTCACTTGACCAAGCACCATCTAATTTAGCCATGGTCGGCCGCTATATTTTTACTCCGCGACTTTTTGAATTGTTAAAAAACACCAAGCCAGGTTCGGGTGGAGAGATACAATTAACGGACGCTATGCGCCAACTGGCTGAGCAAGAGCCCGTTTATGGTGTTATTATTGAGGGTGCGCGTTTTGATGCAGGAAACCCATATGGCTTCTTATTGGCAAATGCGACCTTGGGCTTGCAACACAAAGAGCATGGCGAGGCTTTACGGACAGCATTAAAAGCACTGTTATGACCCATCCCGTATTGGCTTTGGATGTTGCGACAAGCTCTGCCTGTGTGTGCTTGATCAATGTTGAAGGTAAAGTATTTACAGCGGAGGCCACGGCTGGCAAACAGCATTCGAATACTGTGTTGCCATTGCTTGAAGATGTCTTGCAACAAGCTGATTTAAGGTGGACTGACCTAAAAATGCTGGCTTTAGGCCAAGGGCCAGGCTCTTTTACAGGGCTTCGTATTGCGGCCGCTATGTTGGCAGGCATCAATGCTTCTTTAAAGTTACCCATTTGGGGCTTGTCCTCTTTGGCAATTACTGCGATGCAGGCGCAAAGTGATCAG
>JAUZQS010000032.1 GCA_030950875.1 Mariprofundaceae bacterium
CCCCAAACCAAGATGAAAGCGCCACGCATCTTGTTTTTGAGACCAACGTACACCACCACCCAGTAATGTTCGCAATTTTAAGTTGGCAAATTCATTCTGTTGGGCCTGAGTAAAAACTTCCAGTGCCCAAGTTTCATTCAAAGCATGACGATGACGCAAGTGCAAATAACTTTTATTGGCATTCCGTACCGCACGACTTTGACCGTATTTATAATTCATCGCGGCAATCTCAGTATCTTTGCCATGATTCAAACGTAGGAGAGCACTCATTTCAACACCATTGGTTGTCACATTGCCACGGTCACCATTTACAGATAGGGCAGCTTTTCCTGTTAAGCCTTCTCCATCCATAAGCAGCGTTGTATCTTCAACATTCACAATCGCAAATGCTTGTGTGGGAATCAAAAGGAGAAACATAAAAACAAGCCTTATATGACTCATGAAAAGCACTCTCTTAATGAAATTCGTAAACTTATTATCATATTGAAAACCTACTTAATTATATACTTTTACGCTCAGAGCGAATGTTTTTTACAACCAATAAACCCTCAAGCAATACCCACATAGCCAATAAAAATATCACTGAACCAACACTGGCTACGGCCCACTGCTCATCACCTATAGCCTTACTCACGCCCATAATCATGCCTGCAATGGTCGTTCCAAGCACCAATATCATTGGTAACAGCGTATATAAAATAGGCTTCTTCTTGCGGTACAAGTAAATCGTCACTGTTAATAATGTCATGCCAGCTAAGATTTGATTGGTTGTGCCAAACAACGTCCAAAGGAACAGCCCTGCGGGTTTGCCATCGACTTCAAAAAATGCAAAGAAACCAATCGTTGTCACAGCCAGAAATGTCGCTACATAGCGGTTATCCAAAACCTTTATATTCAATGTATGGCCAATTTCTTGCAGGTTAAAACGCAACAACCGTGCGCCTGTATCCACGGAAGTCATGGCAAAACCGACTACCACCACACTGATAAAAGCAGCTGCATAATCTACAGGTACTCCCAGTTGATGAATAAAATTAGCATTCCCCTGAATAAACACACCCAACTTTTGATGCAGACCTGCGGCCTTATCCCATGAACCATAAAATTGTTCCCAATCAGCACGTGTGGAAAAAGCCCCTGCCGTGGTCGCCAATACAGCCAACAATGCCAACAGTGATTCACCAATCATGCCGCCGTAACCAATCAAAGGCGCATCAGTTTCTTTATCTAGCTGTTTCGATGTTGTTCCCGATGCCACCAAACCATGGAACCCAGACACCGCACCACAAGCAATGACAATAAATAAGAACGGCAACATCGGTGGCGCACCTTCTGGGTGGGGATTAATCGCAGGAGCGACCCATTCAGGGTCAAGCATAAAAAAGCCAATCAACATCATAAAGAGTGCCAGATAAAGTAATAATGAATTAAGAAAGTCACGTGGTTGCAAAAGTAGCCACACCGGCAAGACACTAGCAAGAAATGCATAAATCAATAATGACCATGTCCAATCATGGGCTGTAAAGCCTGTGATTGGGTGTTCCAAGCCCCAAGCTGTCGTAAGCAACATAGCAACAAAGCCCAACGCAATCAGTGGCCATACAGGCAGATTCTTTTTATACACCAAGAAGCCAATCACCATGGCAATTAACATCAGGCTATAGGTTGGAAATACAGCTTCAGGGTGCGCAGTGGCAGGAATATGTGCCATATCAGGCGCTGCAAAAAGACCTGATATAACCAGCACAAAAACGCCCATCGCCAGTGCCACCAAAAAGAAAATTACCAATAAAAAAAGTAACCGTGTACGCGGCGAAATAACATCACGCGCAATCGTACCTACACTTTGACCTTTAAACCGTGATGATAATACAAGTGCTGTAAAGTCATGCACAGCCCCAATCAACAGCGTGCCAAATACCACCCAACATAATGCCGGAACCCAGCCCCAAATCACTGCAATCGCAGGGCCAAGCATGGGTGCCAAGCCCGCAATCGAGGCATAATGATGTCCAAAGAGAATATATTTGTTCGATGGCACATAATCTACACCATCACGCATGGCATGCGCAGGCGTTTCAGCATTCGCATCCAGCTCAAAAACTTTTGTTGCCAAAATACCTTTGGCATAAAAGCGATAAAATAATACATACAGGCACAAAACCAAGATAGCCATTACAACGGGTGACATATTACTTCCCCTCTTATTGTACAAAAATATAGGCTCGCTAAGCTAACCGCCATGAAAGCTAAAATCACTTACCTATCCCTTTGCTGTCTTTTTTTAACATCCTGCCAAGAACCGCAAGATGTGCAGCTGATTAATCATATCCAACAAACACCTATCGCTCAGGTAGGCACACAAACCATTTATAAAGAGGATGTGGATGCAGAGTTGCGTGGTTTACCCAGTCATTTACAACATTTAACTCAAAACAAAAAGGCTCGCCAGCAAGTATTGGATACACTTATTCGGCGTTCAGTTCTCAGCCAACAAGCATTCACACTGGGCTTGGATCAGGATTTACTTGTCCACAGACGTATCAATCGCAGCCGTGATTCCATTATGATTGAAGCGTTGCGCGATTGGGAGTTATCTCAAATTCCCGCGCCAAGTCCTGAAGATATTCAATCATATTACAAACTACATACCATTCACTTTACCATTCCAGAACAAATTCATGCGCGGCACATTCTTGTACGGCGAAAAAGCGAAGCACTAGATATTCTCAAGCAACTCAAGCACCACAAAGATGACTTTGCATCACTCGCAGCTCTTCACTCTATCGATGACAGTAACAAATTCCGTGGTGGTGATTTAAACTGGTTTCCCCATGGCACCATGGTTGCAAACTTTGAAAAAGTTGCCTTTAGCCTAAAAAATGAAGGTGATATTAGCCAGCCTGTAAAAACACGGTATGGCTGGCATATTATTGAGTTATTGGGGAAACGCTCTGCTTACAAACAAACATTGGAAGAAGCCACAGGGGAAATCTTACAAATCTTACGCCAACAGGCACTCGATGTTTGGATGAATAGCTTGGTAAAAGATAGTCAAATCCGCATGCTCAATAACGAGTAACTATGCAGCACAACCATAAAATAGTTGTAGCTGTTCAGATTACCTCTGATTTTTCAGAGGTCGAGGCGAAAAGGCGGACGACTCCATGGATGGAGAAGGTAGAGCGACGCAGGATGCCAAAGCCGAGCTTACGCCTGTAAGTGAGCACTTTTTAACGCTGGCATCGGGAAAATCAGGGGTGATCTGAATAGTTACCAATAACGATAGCTTAGAGCCAACCTTGCAGCTGCCGATCAATCAACCCTGACAAATAATTTATATGCTCATCCTGTGCATTCAAGGCAGGAATATAACGCAATACTCCGCCGCCTGATTTCGAAAATATTCCAGCATTTTCCATGCTGATTTCTTCTAAGGTTTCAAGGCAATCAGCAGAAAAGCCTGGACAAATAACATCCACATCGCCCACGCCTTCTTTGCCCCATACCTTTAATGTCGCATCGGTATAAGGCTCAATCCATGGCTCACGACCAAAACGCGATTGAAATGTCACTTTGCAATAATCTTCATCCAAATCTAAAGCTTCACGCAACAAACGTCCTGTTTTCCAGCACAAACAAGGGTATGGGTCACCGGCTTTAAAATAGCGCTGTGGAATACCATGAAATGACAACAATAAACGCTCACCCTTACCATGTTTATCCCAATGCTGACGAACACTACTGGCCAAAGCCTGAATATAGCCTGCATCATCATGGTAGCCATCGACCATTCTTAGCGCTGGTACACGTCGCCAAGTCTTCAAGACAGCAGCTACAGCATCAAAAGTTGAAGCCGTTGTTGTTGCTGAATATTGTGGGTACAAAGGAAGAATTAAAAGCTTCTCACAACCTTGTGCTTTGAGCGATTCTAAAGCTGATTTTATAGATGGGTTGCCATAACGCATCGCCAATTCAACGACGACATCTTCACCATATTTTTCAGCTAACTTCGTAGCAATTGCCTTTTCCTGCGCTCTGCTAATTGCCATCAAAGGGGATCCATCTTTCGTCCACACTTTTTGATATGCTGCGGCTGATTTCTTTGGCCGAATATTTAAAATCACACCATTTAACACCAACCACCACAACCAACGTGGTTGCTCCACCACACGTGGATCCCAAAGAAACTCTTTTAAATAACGTTTTACTGCCGATGCTGTCGCAGCATCTGGTGTTCCCAAATTGGTCAACAAGACCCCTACTTTGCCACCCCTCTTGGTTGGATGTTTATGTTGAGATGCTTCAGTCATCATT
>JAUZQS010000320.1 GCA_030950875.1 Mariprofundaceae bacterium
TAAATGATAACGACAAGCTCTCTCACTGGTAATTAAATAGTATACTGTCCCCGATTTCTTAAGGTCAAGGGCGAAGGGAAGGTCAAAGGCTAACCGCGAATAGACGCGAATGGACACGAATGAGGTCAAAGGCGAAGTGCAGACCAAAGGCTATTTCTGTGTGGTTCGTGTATTCCGTGGTGGGAAAGGTTTGATGTTTATCTGTTTGAAGATGTGTCTTGGCTTGGTGCTGCTCTAAGCATAATCTTCAGCCCGATCAATCATATTGGCAGCATGTACTGGATTCAATTCTACATAACGCATTGCTGCCAATAGATAATACTCATCCATCGGAAACGAATGAAACTTCTCTTGCCACAAATGCCCACGACAATTCTCACGCTCGCAATTAAATAGTATACTGTCCCCTATTTCAGGTATGCATTACCACGCAGGAGCGTGGTAATGCATAGCTGATTTTAATCGCTGCTTATGAACTTTGAGAATCAAGGGGGTTTTCCAGCAGCAGTCAAATGGTATTTTATCTCTCACAGCATTCGTTTGGCGAATTGCAAGGCACTCCAAAGCAGGTACATCAAGGTGAACGGATTGGAAGACTCAAGTCTTACGTGAAAGTGTATGATGAAATCGTTAAGCTGCCGGGATGAATGTGATTTGGTGTGTCCGGAAGGGTAAAGACAGGGGATTTAAAAATGATTTGGAGGCCTGTGTGTCGTGCGTTTGTAGGCAACGCAAACATTGCAAGCCTTATGCGGAAACATCCGTGGAAGATGTTGCCCAAGCCAATGTAAAGGCCAAGCAGCATGGCCATCAGGTTGAAATGGAATTTCCCTTGTTTGAGTCGGTATACGTAACTACCCAGCCCCCCACCCAAGAATAACGGTGCGTGTTATGTGCTGGCCTGTTTGACGATATTGTAAAACATGGATGCCGTTAATCGGCGCGTTTGGGTGTTGTAGCGTGAACAATGGTAGGAATCGAAGAGTTTTCGCCCATCGGGTAGACAATGGGCTGCTGCATGGGAAAAAGGAAATGCGGATAGCTTGAGTTCGTATGCGCGCAGAATGGCATCGTGGGCGATTTTCCCCAGCGCCAATAGTTTGCAAGTGGAAGCTAGCGCATCGATTTCTTGTTTTAGGTAAGGGGTACAGTTTTTGATTTCACTGATTTCAGGTTTATTTTGCGGCGGCAGACATTTGACCGCGTTGGTGATGCGGACACCGTGTAGAATTAAATTATCGTCGGCCGAATCTGATGTTGGAGCCGATGCCAGGCCAAGCTCAAACAAGGTTTGATATAGCAATACTCCAGCATAATCGCCGGTAAATGGGCGACCTGTTCGGTTGGCTCCATGCATGCCGGGGGCGAGACCGATGATTAGCAGGGTGGGGTGCTCATCTCCAAAGGCGGGGACGGGGGCGGCAAAATAATCGGAGTGTTTGGTTTTGATGGTATCGAGGAATGTGGCCAAACGGGGACAGTCTCGACAATCGCGGTTAAACATATTGAGACTGGTTTAATTGTGCAGCCAATGCACGCAATGCCCGACCACGATGGGAGACGCTGGATTTTTCTTCGGCAGTTGCATCTGCAAAGGTCTTGTTCAGTTCAGGACAAAAAAATAAAGGATCGTAGCCGAAGCCACTTACACCTGTTGCTGTATGTAAAATTTCGCCATCGACACTACCAATGGCGCTAAAGGATTGATTGGATTCGGGTATCGTCAAATGCACTGCGCAAACAAAATGCGCCGATCGTTTGCTTTGTTCAGACAGTGCTTCGAGTAATGCTATATTGTTATCTTGATCGCTGGCATCAATGCCTGCAAAACGGGCAGAGTAGATGCCTGGCGCGTGATTCAATACATCGACACAAAGGCCAGAATCATCGGCCAATGCCGCGCAATGATTGGCTTGGGCGAATGCTTCGGATTTTTTGCGAGCGTTGTCTGCAAAGCTATCCTGATCTTCGATAACATCGACAGCGATGGTGTCGTTGGGATCAACCAACTCAATGTTCAATGTGCCGAGTATGGTGGCGATTTCCTGACGTTTTTTTGCATTGTTGCTGGCAATGACAAGTTTCATGGCTCTTATTTGTTGGCAATCCAATTGGTCAATGCTTCTGCTGTTCGAGGCGCACCGCTCATACGGCGGCCATCGCTTGCGATAATGGCAGGAGTGCCGTGGATGTTGAGTTTGGCGGCGATTTTCGCAATGTCATCAATGGGGGTTTTACAGCTTGTTTTTGGAGGTACGAAACCTGCCAGCATAACTTTTAGCAGGGTGGCATGTTGGTTCTTGCTGCACCAGATGCCTTCTGCTTTGGCACGGGAGTGGGGGTGAATGGACGTGAGTGGGAATAGGAATGTGTAGACTTTGATACCTTTGACTTCTTTGAGGGTTTTTTCCAAGCCTTTGCAATAAGGACATTCAGGATCGGTGAAGATGGCAATGCTCGTGTTGGATTTTTTATCACCGGAGATGATGGCTTTGTCGAGGGGGAGGCTGCTCCAGTCCACACGATTGATATCTTCCAAACGCTGTTGGGTCAGGTCTCTTTTCGCTTGCATATCGAGAATGTGGCCTCCACGCATCAGATAGCGACCACTGGCATCGGAATAAAGAATTTGGTTTCCAACTTGGAGCTCATAAAGCCCTTGCATCGGCGATTTTTTAATGGCAATGATGGGCACAGTGGGTAATGCCTTGCGAATATGCTCAGCGATACTTGTATCTACTGTGGCGCTATCATTGGCCAAGGCGGGTAAAGAAAAAAGCATGCTGATCAAAAGTAGTAATGGGCGCATAAAGGCTCCTTATGTGATATATCAATTGGCGACATCATGCAGCCAGAGGTTGATGCTGTGAAGAGGGAATGTTGTAGGCTGTCGAATTCAGGAACTTTTATTTGCCTTTGCCTTTCTCTGCGCTCTTTGCGGCTTTGCGAGATCATGGTCTTTTCAACCCTTCCTCTCACCAAGATGCTAAGAACGCCAAGAGAAGCATATCAATATTTATCTTGAGACCATTGAAAATCACCCAAGCCCAGTTCCGAAGACACTACGTATTTTCTTCTTGAACTCGAACAAATCCAAAGCAGAAGAGAAAGAAGTCAAAAGCCATCCACGAATCACACGAATGAACACGAATAGATCCAAACCAAGAATATGCTTTTAAGGTTGTAATTCGTGTAGATTCGTGGTCAGGGGTTTTGACTGTGAATTGTTTTTTACATTCGCGTCCATTCGCGGTTCAAAAAGGTTTAAGGTTTGTTTCTACAAGCCAACCGCGAATAGATGAAAGACAGATGTTATTAATGACATCCTTCACCAGTCTTGAAAAGTAGTTTACACTTTCACTTGTCTGTTTTAACTTTTTTGGTAACCATCGAGTATCCTTATTTTTTAAAAAAGAGGAATAAAATCAACGCATAAGGTTCGCCGCGAACACCAAATCCAAGTTTTTTAAAAAACTATGTAAGACTTCAAAGTGTAAACCCCAATATGAAGAATGCCGAGAAAATGAAGTGTGAATTTTTTAGTTGACACGAGTTCTCAAGATAGTATCTGACCCCTCCCTTCATCATGCTGCGCCATCTGACTTATTTCAGCACATCTTCAAGGCTGCTGGCAGTCAATATTCGCTCCGACCACTCAAGTAGAAGAGCGGTATCTGCAGATTCAACTCTGTTTATAATTTCTTGATCCAAAGTTCCGAATTTCAATCTCAGCA
>JAUZQS010000321.1 GCA_030950875.1 Mariprofundaceae bacterium
AGCTGTTTATTTAACCATGCGTAAGCATCTTTGAGGGTGCTTGGTAGCCGTTCTGCTTCATTATAAGCTGGGATAATGACCGATAGTTTCATGGGTTTACCACATAAAACAGAAATCCACCTTGATCAACAATAGGCTGAATGTTTTTGAGCCATACCAATTGCTCTCGTGATTCACTACGTAGGATGAGTCCGTAAGGCAGTGTTTCAGCTTGCAGGGTTTGTATGCCTTGCTGGTTCAATACAATTTGATAAGAACGCCTCGATTGAAAAGACATGGATGGAAAATTCAAATTGTAGCTATAAATAGGCATATTTTTGGGAAGTGACTGCATTACTTCTGCAATATGACTTTGTGGTGCTTGGGCTATTTTCCCGGCAAAGCTTCCGAGTGGAATAATTAGGCATGATTCCAGTAATAAGCCGAGAATAATAAAGCTATGTAATGCGAATCGTTGTTGGGTGTTGCGCCATAAATAAACAAGTGCAGCGAATAGAATGATGCCTGCCAAGGTAATGAAGAAGCTTGGTTGAATATCTTGAGACAATACGGCGATGGCACGCGGGTTATGGACCCATGCTATAAGGCTTGGATAGATGACAGGAAAAATAATAAGGGCAAGGCTGATGGGGAGTAATATAAATATTGTGGTTCTTTGTATGATACGAAGCTGCGAGGAATTTGGTGCTTTTCGCCACCATGCAGCAGTGATGCCCAAGGCAATGGCTGGGTATAAACAAGAGATATAATGTGGCAGTTTGGTTTGTGCGAAACTGAATAAGACGAGGACAATCACGCTCCATAATAAGCTCAAACGAATCATCTGATTAAGGGGTTCAGATGTGTTGCGTTGCCATGCTTTGATAAGGTATGGCATCCATGCCAGCCATGGCAGGACAGAAATCATGAATACAATAATGTAATAATACCAACCACCACCATGACCCTGCATGGGGTGTAGAGCACGCCCAATATTTTGTACGACAATAAATTCGTATAAAAAGCCAATGCCATGTTCGAGAAAAATCATTAAATACCAAGGAGTGGCGGTGATGAAAAAGAGCGTTAAAGCAGGCAGCCAAGGAATATTTTTAAGTACGCGAAATAAATCACCGACAATCAATCGATCGATCATAATCACCAATATAGGAATAACTGCACCAACTGGGCCTTTGATACTAACCGCTAAACCCATCATGGCAGCGCACCATAGGGCAGCTTTACGTTCGCCAGATTGTAACCAACGGAAATAATTGAGTAAGCAGCCAGCAATAAAGAAATTTAATACAGCATCCAAGATTGCTGCATGGCCTAAAATACCAACTTCCAACATAGAAAGAAAGATAAGCGCCGCAGCCATACCAAATTGCGGGGAATGGGTATCGCGACCAAAACGAAATAGTAATATGGCAGTGAATAAGGTGAATAAAGCCGATGGCAGGCGTGCAGCAAAGGCATTTTCACCAAAAACACTAAAGCATATATCCATCATATAGTAGGTGAAGGGAGGTTTCTCAAAAAACTGCGAGCCATTGGCTGTAGGTACAACCCATTCACCCAAATGCATCATATCCGCCGCTGTTTGGGCATAAATGGTTTCATCATAATCGAATAACGGTGCAAGCCCCAAAGAAGGCAAGCTCAGAACAGCCCAAATAGCCAATAAATAATATATATAATGATGGAGAGGAATGTTCCCGATGCGATTCATAGGGGCGCAGACTACCGTTATTTCCCCACAAATTACATGAGAAGGTTTTTTAGCGCCCGTGAATGTGATACGTTGCCCGCATGTCGCGTTCTCATTTGATTCTTGCATTTAAAATAATACTCACCTTTGCTTTGTTATATGGTGTATTGACCTATGTGGATTTAACTCAGGTATGGCAACGTATTTTGATAGTTAACCCATGGTGGTTGGTTGCGGCTTGGTTATGCTTGGCTGTTGGTTATGTGTTGTGTGGGTTGCGTTGGGCTTGGATTGCAGAAGGTTTGGCTATTGAGGTGTCGCGGGGTCGCAAAATAAGGCTTTATTTTTTAGGTATGTTTGCCAGCCTGTTTTTGCCTTCAACCATTGGTGGCGATGTGGTGCGTGGAATCTTGCTTGCCAAGGGTGATGGGCGTTCCAAGATGGGTGTGCGGGCAGCAGCAAGTGTTATTTTAGACCGTGTGAATGGTATGTATGCTTTGGTTGCGCTACTTACCGTAAGCATGTTGATGTTTTCTTGGCCAACAGCTTGGTGGTGGAGTTGGTTGACGCTGGTTGCAGTGATGTGGGTGGGCATGTTGCTTTATCCATGGTTCCACGCACGGCTTCCTGAAAAGCTAGCAGTATTAAAGCAACTGCCATTGCATGAGCGAGGTTTTCAACGTATGTGGTGGCGTAGCCTGCCTGTTTCGCTAATATTTCAGATGATGATTGTGCAAGCACATGTATTTTTAGGCATGGCAGTTGGTTTGGATATGAGTTGGGCGGCATTTTCAATCATGGTTGGCTTGGTTGCTTTGGTGGCTACACTGCCAATTTCATTGAATGGTTTTGGTGTCCGTGAAGCTGGCTATGTTGGTTTTGCTGTGTATTTTGGAGCCAGTGCTGATGCCGCAACGGCAATGGCAGCCTTATGGGTGATTATTTTGGCTGTTGCCGCACTGCCTGGTGCATGGGTGTTATGGCGTTTGGGCGGAATAAAGAGCTTGCGTTCGGACTAAAAGGCGCTGACTCCAGACGTGTTCCAACCTCCCTGAATTACTCAACAGCGTCTAAATATCAGTCTGGTGATTACTTTCTTTTAAACGTACTGCGGTTCGCGTAGCGCGGGTATTAATGCAGGATTCTAAATTTTTGAATGTTTCGGGGTGATGTTCATGCATGATTTTCATGGCCGAAGAATCTAAAAGCAATGCGTCCAAATCGCTGGCAGCAACCGCAGAATATGCCAGTGAAGTCCCATTCTTTGAGGCTAATTCACCCACCAAATCATTGTCCCTGCGAATTTCTAAAAGAATATTATCGCGGTTACGGTTTAGATAGTGAACTTCAACTTCACCCGATAGAATGAGGAAAATACCTTGTGGTTTTTCGCCTTGTGTAAAAAGACGGCTGTTTCGACTGTAGAACTGAACGGGAAGCTCTTTTGAAATTTGAATGCGCGTATCTTCGGGCAAAGACTTAAATACGGGGTGGCTAAAAAAGAAACTATCGAGCATGCGTTGAGATAGAATCTTATTTAGGGCCGTCTTGAAATGTGGGTCAGCATCCAACACCTGTTGCACGGCTGAAAGTTCAACACGTACAATTTCACTAGCCTCGGCTGTATAGGCTGAAGCAAAACGTGATTTTTGGCGTAAAATACCAAACTCACCATATACTTCACCTTTTGATAGATTCGCCAAAATTTTGACTTTTTGCCCATGCTCTTTGGCGATGGACATTTTACCACTTTTAATAAAATAAAGATCATGTGGCGCATCGCCTTCATGAACCATTTCCACACCTTTTGATACATGCATGGTGCGGCTAGCATCATTTAAAATACGTAGGCTTAAAGGAGAAAGGTCTTTAAGAACAGGAAAATCTTCTACAGATAATGCCGCTTGAGATGATCTTGGTGTATTAATGCCTGAAAGGTCGAGAAATTCCTGATCCACTATATCCATCCTATAATTATTATCTTAGAGAAGCGTTTAATACGCAGTTTAACAGAATTTTAACAATTTGCAGTTTTTTGTTCATCGAACAGCTGATTGTATCAGGGAATTTCCAGCTTTCTAGGGTGCTTGGTAAGATTCTCACAGCCGTTCTCGCGTACAACAACCATATCTTCAAGGCGTATGCCACCGATGTTGGGATAATACAGCCCCGGCTCCACTGTAACGACTTGGTTGGTCTGTAAAATGTCATCACGTACCGAAATACGCGGAGATTCATGAATTTCTAGCCCGACACCATGACCTGTTCCATGGAAGAAGCCGGTTTGTTTACCACCTTTAAGGCCGGTTTTAAAACCTTGGTTGTCAAAGTGGTCAAGAATGGCATGATGAATTTTTGTGCCGCGTGCCCCATTGGCGACGCTATTCAGACCAATATCCTGACCTTCACGTACGGTTTGGTACATTTTTTTTAATGCGGTGGGTGCTTTGCCTTTTACATA
>JAUZQS010000322.1 GCA_030950875.1 Mariprofundaceae bacterium
TGCACCTGCCACCATGGGTCCGCGCCACACCATCGCCTGATCTTCACCAATCAAAAAGCCCATCGACATGGTTTTTACACCAAAATTCTGTAAAGGGTAAAATTGCTTATCATCCACATTCACTTCTGGCTTTCGACCAGCAAGTCCCAACATGCGCGGCACCGATGGTCCATAGATATCCGCATCCAAAAGCCCAACTTTTACGCCCGATTGTGCCAAAGCCACTGCCAAATTCACCGCCGTCGTTGATTTGCCGACACCACCTTTACCCGATGCCACTGCAATGATATTTTTAACATGTTTCAAGCCATCTTCAGCAGTTTCACTTGTCGCCGTTATTACATTCTTATGAGCCATTAATTCTTCCTTATTACACCATGATGAGAGCCTATCATCAAAAACCAAGCGTTTATGTCAACTATTGGACTAGTATATGCGCCAATACGCACTATTAAAAATATATTTCTGCATAAAATATGCATATATTCACAATTGAAGTTTAACACATAAAGAGGAATAATATGTCCCATTATGATATTTTAGTCATTGGTTCAGGGCCAGCAGGGCATCGTGCAGCCATTCAAGCTGCCAAACGCGGCAAACGTGTTGGTTTGATTGAACGCAAGCCTCGCATTGGTGGAGCTGGCCTACAAACAGGCACCATTCCCAGCAAAGCACTGCGTGAAATTGCCTACAGTGCCACCATGGGCGCTAGTCATGGCATGCGCAACGCATACCCCAATATAACACGCCAACATAATTTCTTATCCGAATCTGTGCGTCAAAAAGATATTATCATTGATAAACAAGAATCAGTTTTTCTAAATCAGCTGATGCGCAATGGTGTTGCCTTAATTCCTGGTGAAGCAGGTTTTTCCGATTCCCATACCCTGAGAATTAAAACATCTCAGGGTGAAGATTTGCATCTTCACGCTGATAAATTCATTTTAGCCACAGGCTCTCGCCCACGCCGCCCTGCCGATGTGCCGTTTGATAAACAACGTGTGCTTGATTCAACATCAATCTTACACATGCAAGAATTACCCAAAACATTGAGTATTGTAGGCGGTGGCGTGATTGCCTGTGAATTTGCAACCATTTATGCTTCATTGGGCGTTGAAGTCACCATCATCGATTCTCACCCTAAAATCCTTAGTTTTTTATGCGCCGATGTTTCGAGCAACTTAGAAACCAGTATGCGTCATATGGGTATTCAGTTTCATATGAATGAAAATATTCAGTCGATTAGACGCCATGCTGACAAAGTCATTCTACAATGCGGTGAACATAACATTGAAAGTGATTGCTTGCTTTATGCACTCGGTCGCATTCCCAATACCGATGGCTTAGGGTTGAAAAAGCTCAATATCCAGTGCCAACAGCGTGGCTGGATTAAAACCAATGAACACTACCAAACCAATATCCCTCACATTTATGCCGTCGGTGATTTAATCGGCGCACCAGCCTTGGCTGCAACAGGGATGGAGCAAGGGCGAATCGCGGCATTACACGCTTGTGATACCAATGA
This sequence comes from Mariprofundaceae bacterium, assembly GCA_030950875.1. Lineage (GTDB taxonomy): Bacteria > Pseudomonadota > Zetaproteobacteria > Mariprofundales > Mariprofundaceae. The sequence goes on from JAUZQS010000322.1 coordinate 1,529, forward strand.
AGCCATAACATCCAGCCATCTACCCATGGCGATTTACACCATCCCTGAAGTGGCATGGGTGGGCGATACCTGCACACAACTGGATGAGAAGAATGTCGATTATGTCACAGGTTTTGGTTATTACCGTGAAACCGCGCGTGGTCAAATCATTGGTGACTCCAATGGCATGTTAAAACTATTGGTCGATTCCAATACACGCAAAATTTTGGGGATTCATATCGTTGGAGAATCAGCCAGTGAGCTGGTTCATATTGGCCAAATGGTCATGAATCTACACGGCTCGGTAGATGATCTTATTCGCCATGTGTTTAACTACCCTACTTTAGCAGAGTGCTATAAAATGGCCGCATTGCATTGCAGCAATCAGCTTAAAAAACAGCAGCAACACGTAACCCACACTTAAAAGTATGCCATTGTAGTAGAGCCACTTGCAAAAGTATGGGTGGATAAGATGCAATCCCACTTTGAGTGAATTTGTAGGCTGAATTGAGGGGTATGGTGGTTCCATACACCGAAAATTCAGCCTGTAAATGTGCCAGAGTGGGGAAGCAAATTGCCGCTCACGACTTTTGTAAGTGGCTCAGTAGTGTACCTAAACATACTGTAGCCCTATACTGCCGCTCATGAGTGCAATTGGTGAATTTGGCGTTATTTTATTATCTGCGGTATTGGTAAACAACTATGTATTGACCAAATTCTTAGGAATTTGCCCATTTTTAGGTGTTTCTGGCAAGACTGAAACAGCCATCGGCATGTCTTTTGCGGTGATGTTTGTAATGACATTGGCATCCACTGCCTCATGGTTGGTGCAACAATACATCCTTATTCCGTTAGATTTATTGTACTTACAAACCATCTTTTTTATCCTGATCATCGCCACGCTGGTACAATTTATTGAAATGATGATTCATAAAGTTAGCCCCGTTCTTTATCAAGGCTTAGGGATTTACTTGCCACTGATTACCACCAACTGTGCCGTATTGGGCGTGGCTTTATTAAATGTACAACAAGAAAATACTTTTATGACTTCCGCATTATATGGCTTTGGCGCAGCCGTTGGTTTCGCCTTGGTATTAATCCTGTTTTCTGGTCTGCGTGAACGTATGGAAGGCGCACCGATTCCTGATGCTTTTAAAGGCTCTGCTGTTTCCTTGATTACAGCGGGCATGATGTCCTTGGCATTTCTCGGCTTTTCTGGCCTCGTTAAAGTTTAAGCATGGAACAGCTTCTTTACGCCACCCTATCATTGGGTGCATTTGCACTCATTGCTGGAATAATCCTGGCGATTTCTTCTAAAGTATTTCGTATCGAGGGTGATCCTTTATCCGATAAAATTGATGCTTTATTGCCGCAAACCCAATGCGGGCAATGTGGGTACCCTGGCTGTCGTCCGTATGCCAATGCTGTGGCAGGTGGTGATGCAGATGTGAATCACTGTGTGCCAGGTGGTGAACGTACCATGCTCTCCATTGCTGATTTAATGGGTGTTGAACCCAAAGCTTTGGACGAAGAGGAAGCTGTACCTGTTGTAGCATTCGTACGCGAAGATGAATGCATTGGCTGTACCCTTTGCATCAAAGCTTGCCCTGTCGATGCGATTATTGGCGCACCAAAACAATACCATACAGTGGTTTCCGATCATTGTACGGGTTGTGTACTTTGTGTAGATCCTTGTCCTGTGGATTGTATTGATATGATTCAGAAACCAGAGTTATTGGAGCATTGGTCATGGCCATTGCCTGATACAGAGCGTGCTCAACTGGGAGCTGAACGTCGCGAGAGTCATCATGATTAAATCACTTCTGAATAAGCTAGGTTTTACATCAGCCCCCTTTCCAGGCGGTATCACCCCAGACATGTGCAAGTGGACTGAAAACTCCGCTATCGAAGATTGTCCATTGCCACCACTGTTTATTGTGCCCATCAAACAACACATTGGGCAAGCATGTACACCTTTGGTACAGGTTGGTGATCTGGTCTTGCGTGGGCAAAAAATTGCCAAGTCAGAGGGTTATCTTTCTGTACCCATCCATGCACCAACATCGGGTAAGGTGATTAAAATTGAAGAGCACCCAATCCCTCATCCATCGGGTATGGGTTTAACTTCTATTTTCATTGAACCCGATGGTAAAGATGAGCGTGATACCTCTCTTGCCCCCATGCAAAACTGGCAAGATATTGACCCTTCTGAATTACGCGAACGTGTTCGTGTTTGTGGTATTGCAGGCTTGGGCGGGGCGGCTTTTCCGACCTTTATCAAACTTCTCAAGGATAAACGTAACCCCATTGAAACCGTAATCCTCAACGGTATTGAATGTGAACCTTTTTTGACCAATGATTACCGTTTAATGGTCGAAAACAGTGCTGAAATTCTACATGGCTTGCAGATCATCATGCATATGGTTGGTGCAAAAAAGGCTATTATCGCCATTGAAGATAACAAATCCGAGGCTGTGCTTGCCATGCAAAAGGTCGCCGATTCAGCAGAGAACCATGCTATCTCGGTCGTTTCATTGCCCACCCGCTACCCACAAGGAGGCGAAAAGCAACTCATTGAATCATTGACTGGCAAACAAGTTCCAGCAGGAAAATTACCCCTACATATCAATGTTCTTTGCCAGAATGTTGGCACAACCAAAGCAATTTATGATGCCATTGTATTGGGTCATAGCATGACTGATCGTATTATCACGGTTAGTGGCGATGCTGTGCCCAAGCCTGCCAATATGCGTGTTCGTTTGGGCACACCTATGCGCTTTATCTATGCTCAACGTGGATTAGAAAACTTTGATGGCATTCAAATTTTGCATGGTGGCCCGATGATGGGCGAGCGCATGCGACACCCTGACATTCCTGTAGTGAAATCATCAACAGGGCTTTTGGCTATCAGCGATGAGCGCATAAAACCTGCTCATCAAGTCGAAGATCCTTGTATTCGCTGCGGCCATTGCAGTGAGGTGTGCCCCGTCAGCTTGGTTCCGAACCTTCTTGCCGACCATTGCCGCAATGATCAATTGGAACGCGCTGCTGATTATGATTTATTTGATTGCATCGAATGCGGTGCTTGCAGTTATGTCTGTCCATCACATATACCATTGGTGCATTACTTTCGTTATGGTAAGGGGCAAACAGCGCAAGTTCGTCGCGAACAAAGCTTTGCCGAAGTATCACGATTGCGTTCAGAGGGGCGTGATGTACGCTTACAACGTGAAAAAGATGAAAAGGCAGCCAAACGCCGTAAGGTGCGTGATACGTTACGCTCCGAATCGGTATTAAATCCAGAAAATGATGCCAAATCTACAGCACCATCAAACATCGAGGGTAAAGAATAAATCATGTTGATTCACCTTAGTTCCCCCCATATTCACAGTGGTGACTCCATTCGCACGACTATGTTTGCCGTGATTCTGGCATTGATGCCTGCTGGTGTGATTAGTGTGTATTTATTTGGCTGGTTAGCTGTCTTCTTGATTCTACTTTGCATGCTCGGCTGCATGCTCACCGAATTTGTCGCACTTAAATGGATGGGGCGTCCTACCGCTCCTGTCATGGATGGTTCTGCCGCCCTAACAGGTCTATTGTTGGCACTAACCCTACCCGCCTCTATCCCTTGGTGGATGGCATTATTGGGCAGTGTTTTTGCTATTGGATTGGGAAAACAAGTCTATGGTGGTTTGGGTTACAATCCATTCAATCCCGCCCTTTCAGCACGTATTATATTGCTTGTTTCCTTTCCATTACAGATGACCACATGGCTAATCCCTATGCATTTGGGCAACTCACCTATTGATTTATATAGTTTTTCCAACGCTTGGCAGTTATTCGCATTCGGAGCATCTAGTCTGCCACATGCCCTAGATGCCATCACCATGGCAAGCCCACTGGGCCATATCAAAACCGAATGGTCACAAGGCATTGGCGTTAGCGAAGCTCTGCGTGCTTATGATTATTCCTACCTTAATGCCTTCATTGGCCGTGAAACAGGCAGCTTGGGTGAAACCAGTGCGCTGGCTTTGTTAATAGGTGGTATTTACCTACTAGCACGTCATACCATCACATGGCATATCCCGTTTAGTTTTATTGTCACAGTCGCAATTTTGGCAGCCATTGCCAGCACCATTGACCCCAATCATTACACCCCACCATTATTTCATATATTGGCAGGTGGACTTATTTTGTGTGCTTTTTTTATGGCAACAGACCCTGTTTCTTCACCCGTCACTCCGATGGGTCAAATTGTTTTCGGTATCGGATGTGGTATTATCACATGGTGCATTCGCACATGGGGCGGCTACCCTGAAGGCGCGATGTTTTCGGTAGTCTTAATGAATTGTGCCGTACCATTGATTGATCATTATTGTCGTCCTACGGTGTATGGTAAACGAGGCTCGCAATCATGAAGATAGATCGTGAACAATGGCAAATGGTTATCGCTCTACTGGTTGTGGGCGTTGT
>JAUZQS010000323.1 GCA_030950875.1 Mariprofundaceae bacterium
AGCCTATTATATTGTGGGTAACGCCAGTTATTTATTGGCCAATAGTGAACACCTACCCGCAGCCTTTGCAGCCTGGCTTCCAAGCCTGGTGTTTGGCGGACTGGCTATATTTTTATTACTGAAAGCAGAAGGCCATTAAACTATAATACCCCAAAGTTAGTTCTTGAAATGAAGTGACCCCCATAGCAAGGACAGGTGATTGATCAATTTAAGAGTGCCTCTCTGGTTTGTTGATTTTCGTTGCCCTGTCTTGAAACGCGCGGCTCCGGAGGGCAGCAGGTTTCCTGCGCTTTCCCAACCAGTACGCGGTCGGCACCCTGAATAGGTATTTCGGAGCTCAATGGCTGACCTACGCTTCCCCTGTCAACTACTTCTGCAACCTCGCGGCTTCCCGCACATGACTCGGGGTCATGATGGAGTGCCTTCTCCTTTCATGTGGGGCTCTTTCATCCCCTACTCTATGCCGGTTTATCCCGGCGCTTTCATACTGACCCCTATTTTCTGAGTCTGGAAGAACACATGGCCTGCGCCATTGGTAGTTGTGCTGGTTGTGTAGTCAAAACAATCGAAAATGGCGAAGCAAAATATCGCCGTGTTTGTGTCGATGGCCCTGTATTCCCTGCTGAAATCCTGCCGGAATTTGCCTGATAACCAAGTATTCCCTGCCGAAGTTTCGCACTACACCTGAATTTAAGTAAAAAAGGCTCTGTACGCAAAACGCACAAAGCCTTTTTTCGATTGCATTCGTGTTTTTACATATGACCTTTCATAGAACACGGATTACACGGATTCATATGGTGTTTTTTCATACTACATGGATTGCACGGATTCATATGGTGTTTCGCCATACTACATGGATTGCATGGATTCATTTCATGAGCCCCTGCTAATGTTGGTGCTGCAAACAGGCCAAATGCAATAAACATTGCAAAAGCCAAGGTTGTAATCGATTTCATAGTTTTCTCCTCGTATTCCCTATTGGGTATGATACAAGTAGACGATATAGCATTGAAATTCTTACAACCTAAAAATTTACAATAGAAATGACTTCGCCACCTCAATCTGAGCAACACCACGTTCCAGTATTGCCATATCAGACTCAACCGATTCCATGTGAACGGACAATTGTCGTTGCGCACGTCGCAACTGAATATCCAAATATTTCATCTTATTCACCCAAGCATCATCCTGATCCGGCTGATGCTCAAAATTCACACGCAATCGTTCCATTTCCACATGAAAGCACTGACTATGCTTATCAAGCTTATCCCAGCGATGCGATTTCATGCAATGTTTCAAAGCCTCTAATGCCGTGTCACAACGCCTAAATTGTGCTTCGATATCAATATCCGTAAGCAGCCATAGCCGGACGAGCCGCCATACTCGATTGCGGACGCGCAGCAGGCATACGTTGCCGATCTTCCAAACCCTTCCATGCATCACGTAAGGTTTCAGTCAACGCCATCACTTCATCAATGCCTTTTACAGAACCACTGCACATATGCGCCACAAGCTTCTCATTCATATAGATATACAATCTTGCTAAATCTTCAGCAATATCTTTTCCAGCATCCATATCCAACGATGTAGAAAGTTCAATCAGAGCTTCAAGTGCTAACCCTGTCTGTACTCCTTCAAATGAAAGATCACCCTGTTCAACCGCATAACGCGCGCGCCCCAATGATTTATACAATACATCATAGGTCAAAATCACCAAACCCAACGGCCCTGCACCATCCACCTGATTTCCCTGATAAGTCTTGTACCCTGTCATATCTGCCTCCATGCAACTTGTAAGATAGAGCGATCATCGCTCATGTTCATGCTATATATCTATCGGCAGAAAGTATTCAAACTCAAATTAAAAGTTGTAACTTGAATTCAGGTGACTTAAATCCAGACTAAGCTACGTTAAGTAATTTATTGGTTTCAGGTTGTTTTGAGGAAGGATTGATTGCTTGTTGCTGATTGAGTACATTTGTTTCATTGATTTGTTTGCTGATTTGCGCCTCTAGTTGTTGGGCTGACTGTGTTACTTTGTTGTTAGAGGCTGATAACTCCTTGCCGGCTGAAGAAATTTGTACCGTCACAGGCGCTTTGTTCGCAGTCTTTTGGAAAGCTTCCTGTCGTTTCTGTTGGGTTGATTCTTTGTTTTCAGTGCCTGCCAATTCGCGTGCTTCCGGAGAAAATTGCACTGTAACGCTGGCCTTTCTCGAAGACTCGGCGCTTGTTACTTGCTGCTGCTGACTTTGGTTTACAAAGGTTTGATTCAGTTGAGCCGCTGGGGTGATAGTAGGGGCAATAATCATGGATTTTTCCTCACAAAGTTATGTTTTTTGATCGCTTGGTTTGCTTTGTCTTTTTTTGTGCTGTTGTCGGGAAATCATTTCCCTTTATTGTGCCAAGCTATGCCAATCTATGCTAAGCACAGGCAGAATCCATGTACCACCTGTTAGTATGCGATCACAATAACATATCGGCGGATAGTGCTTCAACTTTAATTATATTTTATATCCTGTTGAGCCTCTTGCAAAACTCTGGGTGGATGAGCCAATCGCCGCTCATGAGTGTTGCAAGTGGCTCTGTCTACATCGGGTTTACGTTTTGCGTAAACAGAGTAGATATTCCACATTGCCTTTTGGGCCATGAATGGGGGATTCGGTGATGCCGATGATATCAGCATCATCGA
>JAUZQS010000324.1 GCA_030950875.1 Mariprofundaceae bacterium
TCGGGCTCGTTTGCTGCCCCGAGATGCTATTCGTGAAATCGTTAAACATCATAAAAAATCTTTTGACCCCATGATGCTCAAAGCACTCATTGAGTCTATTTCACTTTACCCCATTGGTACATATGTACAATTAAACTCTGGTGAAATTGGCATGGTTATCCGCATTCACCCACGCTTACCACTACGACCTATTGTAAACATAGAAATGGATATACAAGGTCGCGATGTGCCACCTCGTCAGGTTGACCTAAAGGCACAACCCAACCTAACTGTAGAAAAATGCATGTATAAAGAGAGCCTTACTGATTTAAAAGAAGGTGTTAGCAAGTGAACCAACAAGAAAACATCCCATCTGACCCTGTAGCCCTTCAAGAGGCAACAGATGCATACGGCGGTTTGATCGAGATTTATCCTGACAATACAAACTACCTTCAGCACTATGCAGCGTTGTGCTTGGCATCCGATAAACAAGCCACCGCATTAGAAGTTTTACAAAGACTCCATGGTATTTTAAAAGAAAAATCGCCAAAGGAAGCAAGGGAATTAGCCGCCCGTTACCCACAACTGGGACAAATATGCACTAGCCTTCTCCAAGAACATAATTATGACCGCCTATACCCATCGCTACACAAGGCCTTTGGGAAATTATGGATACTCTTGCATCAACGAAAGCTTAACGAAGGCGAGGCCCTTTACCAACAAGGTGAGAAAGGAGACACACTTTCACTTCTTTTAAAAGGCGAGCTAGCAGTATTTATTGAAGATGAGCATGGGGAGAAAACACTCCTAAACCTCATTCAACAGCATGATATTGTTGGTGAAGCATGCTTTCTCAACCCAGGCATACGAATCGCCAGTATTGTGGCGAATTCCAAAAGTACCATTGTAGAACTACCTCGGCAGAAACTTCTAACATCACTCATACAAAATCCTGAAACACAAGAAGCGTTAGAAAAAACTGCTGATTTCCGTCATATGCTGCGGTTGATTTCCGATAATGCCGCCTTAAAAAGTATTCCTATGAATTTACGTCAGTATATGGCTCAAAAAGCAAATTTATTACACTACACCGCAAAAAGTCTTATCTATCAAGCGGGTGCTACCTTTAATGGTATTGACCTAATTGTTAATGGCGAAGCACATTACACCATGGAAACAAAGCAAGGGAAAAGTATCAGACTTGAATCAGTTCCTTGCGGCTCACTCATTGGCGATGCATCCGCTGTCCGACATGCCACATCGCCTGCCAATTTAGTCACTCTAAATGAGCTTACCATTGCCCATATCCCCACAGCTGTATTTACAACCGTTGTTGCAGCCTACCCACCCTTAAAAGAGACTTTAACTCAACATGCTGATGAGCAACGCGTACGAATCATGCAAACCATTAGTCAATACTTACAACAATCCCAGTAAAGAAAGCTTAAATTAGACTTGGTAGCAATTACAAAACATCTTTAGCTCTCCACAACACTATCAGGAGAAACCAAGCGTGCCGTAGCAATCAGCGCCCCCACGCACCCCAATAGTGCGCCGCCAATCAACAAGGGCAGGAATAAAATACCCACATGCAATTCAACCATAGAACCTTCCAGCCATTCGCTGCTACCCCAAACCCACGGCCAAAGTAACAACCAGGCAAGCAGCCCCGCTCCAGCCCCTAAAGTCACCCCTTCCAACACAAATGGCATGCGCACAAACCATTCTTTGGCTCCCAACAAGCGCATCAAATGCACTTCATTCGCCCGTGCCAATAAAATCATGCGTAACGTATTAGAAACAATCAAGGCCATTGCCAAGGCCAATAAAGTGCTGACAAACCATGCCAAAACCTCAACTTTATCAAGAACTTCGCGCATGCCCAACAACGCCACCTCATCCTCATTTATCAGCGCGTGCCGCCGTTCAGCCACTTCTCGAATATCATCCGCAACAAACTGACCTGCTTCATCATCCAGCAAACGGACCAATAACGTTTCAGGTAAACGCTCGGACAATGTCTGTACATCCAAAGCACTATTACCCAGCCATTGCCGCATCCATTTTGCTGAATCTTCGCGTGCCATGTATTCCACTTGCCCTACACCATCTACAGCTTGTAAGCCTTCCTGCAGGGCTTTTAATTCCTTTTTATGTTCCTGTGGCAAATAGACATGCAAAACCATCTGCTGTTGCCAAGTCCCAACCCATTGCCCCGTTGCTTGCAAGCCCATCCATCCTGAGCCCAATGCCCACAATGATACTGCAACAATGATCAAAGCAAGGTACTGATGAACACCAAAGGGCGGCATATTCATACCGCCAGGCAAATGGATACGCACATTATCTGGTTGCATGAGAATCCTCCACCAAAGCCCCAGCATGTAGTTGTACCACACGTCCAGGGTGTGAATTAAGTAAATGCAAATCATGCGTCGCCATAATCACGGTCGTACCCATCTTATTGAGTTCCATCAGTAAATCCAACACATGTCGAGCTGTATCCTCATCCAAATTACCTGTTGGTTCATCTGCCAGTATAACTGCGGGTGTGGCAACCATGGCACGGGCAATCGCAATACGTTGCTGCTCACCACCCGATAGTGCCTCTGGGTAAGACCATAAACGATCATCCAAACGAACAAATTCTAAAACTTTACGTACGCGCGGAATTAAACGCTCATTATTCCAACCTTGAACACGCAGAGGCAATGCAACATTTTCAAAAACAGTGCGCGAAAAAAGCAACCGGTGATCCTGAAAAACAATCCCTGTACGCCGGCGCACGGCACGCACAGATGCTTCCCCAGCCGTACGTATATCTGTTTTCTGTACCTGCAATTGCCCAGAAGATGGCCGCAACCCACCATAAAACATACGTAACAACGATGACTTTCCAGCTCCACTTTCACCTGTTAAATAAACAAACTGACCCTGTTCAATTGTTAAGTTTATACCCGACAATGCAACTTTACCTGTGGGGTAACGCAGCATCAGCTGCTGCATTTCTATGATGGTTTTACGCTCTGACATGGCAAAACAGTAACGCATATCACAACAATTGCACCCCCAATGCATCACACAGCTGACAAACCGCCATCAAGCCTTCAGCATATCGCCATGCTCGTCTCATGCCCGCAATGTAAAGCCAAGTATCAAATTGCTACCACGATCAAAAATGCTATTTTGGTATGCCACCGCTGCGGCGCTGAATTCCACACAAATCAGGCAGAAAAAGAAATAAGCCTTGCTGATCGTGAACCCTCACTGTTTGAACCTATCCAGACTGTCGAAAAAGAAGAAACTATAAAAGCTGCACTGCCCAGCTCTGACAGCGAGCCTGTCCGACCCCCTCAACAAGCCGATGAAACCGATGAAACCGATGAAACCGATTCTGGCGCAGAACAACATGATATACCACATATTCAGTTATCCGAAGATCGACTTCTTCCCGAGCGCGGTCAAACACGTCTTTGGTACTGGCTCATACTGGTTCTATTATGCCTAAGTGGATTAGGCATTTGGAACAATCAAAAGCAATGGTTGGCGCAGCCTTGGATGCGCAGTCTTATGATGAATATGCAGTTCTCTGTCACTTCTAGCCCTGCCGACTGGGGTATTATAAAAGACAATATTCATAGCCAATGGATTGATCGACAAGATAATAGCCGCGTACTATTTATTGATGGCTATATCCAAAATCGTTTATTGAGCGACCAAACACCGCCTGCCATACAAGTTAGTTTTTTTGACATGCCCAATAGCCATGCAATTCTGACTCGTACAATCACCATTACAGAGCCACCCAGCCTCCCTCAAATACGTCATGCGCCTTATATAGCACCTGCTATTGATCAGGTTTCAGTTAGTGCAGGTGGACAACGTGCCTTCACTTTAGTGATTGAAAATGTGCCCAAGCAAGCACGTGAATTATCCATACAAATTGAAATCCCTTAACCAATTAAGAATATATTAGGCGGCTATTTTATTCGGCAATAGCACCCCGAATTGATGTATCATATTTCTCAATTGCTTCTGCACAGGGGCTAAAACATGAGCTGGATTTTCAATCATAAAAGTATGTTCTCGCTGCTGACAACTTAAGCCTTGAAGGCGACGGATTTCAGCGATAAAGCTAGCCGTATATTCTTGTCCTAATTGCTTGCGCCACTGGCTCATATCTACTTGAATAGATGATGGCTCTGCCCCACCTGTATGCAAAGAAAAACACACAAACATCATATCTTTGACTACCGAGTTGATACCCAAAGAAAGTACGCCCGAATCGCAACGCCAAGCCAAACCCATCTCCTGCCAGTCGTTCAACAAAATTGAATAAAGTTCGCGATGTTCGCCATCACAAAAGAAGTAAAAATCATTCAAGGTATTTGCTTTCATAGATTTATTTTAGCATAGCACCTAGATCCTGCAAGAGTTTGCACATACATAGCGCAACCTCTTGATTCACTTGGACTATTGAAAAAACACTCATTACCAATAAGGTGAC
>JAUZQS010000325.1 GCA_030950875.1 Mariprofundaceae bacterium
TGCGAGCTAGAATCTCAAGTTGAAGAAGGAGGTTAGAAATGAGTGAATTTGTAGGCATTGATATTTCATTATTAACCTTGTTTATTGCGCTTGGCATTGCTGTAGGGGCACTGCTTGCACCACGATTGATTCCAATGGTTCATTTGCGTCGGGCACGTTTGGCTGCGTATGGCTTGGGCATCAGTGTATTATGTCTTATTTTTGTAACAGATGTTTGGGCGGCACGTTTTGTGTTGTTTATAGCGGGTATATGCGGCGGTTTATTTGTAGTACCCATTAATGCGGTTTTACAAGACATCGGACATCGTTCGGTAGGTAGCGGCCATGCTGTGGCTGTACAACATTTTTTTGAGAATATAGCCATGCTCACGGTGACGTTAGTTTATACGTGGGCCATTGCATCAGGCGTGGCTGCAACCAGTGTGATGTGGGTTTTGGGCATCGCTGTTTTACTGTTTGCAATTATTATCGCGCATTTTTTACCTGAACAAGGGCAATAAAGAAGAGAGGGGGAGCAATGATGATGATCATGGTGGTGATAGTATTGGTTATTTTGGTTGGTGGTGGTGGTTTTTTAGGACGTCAACGTTTTGCAGCGCAACTAAAAAAAGAAATACCAAAATGGATTGAGAAAGGATGGGTTGAGCAATCGGGTGGAGATAAAATTTTAGCATCCGTTGCAGGCGGTAGAAAACACGCCATTTCCACGGCTTTTGCAATATTGGGCGTGATTCTGTTTGGTTCTGGGGTCATTACTTTTATGGCCTCTAATTGGAATGAAATACCTAAACTTATCAAGTTGGTCATTCTTTTTAGCTCAATGTGGGCAGCATTTACGGGAGCTTTATGGTGCCATTTGCGTGAAGCATATATGTGGTTGAGTGAGGCAATGTTGTTGCTGGGCGTCATTCTTTTCGGTGTTAATATTATGCTGATTGCTCAGATATATCATATTGACTCTCACTATCCAAATGGCGTGCTTGTTTGGGGCTTAGGAGCCCTATTTGTTGCGTGGCTGATGGAATCTAAACCAGTGTTTATTGTTAGTATTTTGCTTACACTACTCTGGACTGCCATGGAATCTTTTGGTTTTTTGATGTTTCATTGGCAGTTTCTGCTTGTTTGGGGAATCCAGTTGTTTGTATCAATACGCTGCGACTGGCGTGGGATGATACGTTTTTTAGCACTTTCATTTTTAATTTGGTCAGCGTTTTCATTTTTTACCATCATTGAATTGTCATCGACCCTTAATATGGTTTATCTTGTACAGGACTATTTTATTTTTTACCTAATTTTATTTTTATTGGGTATGCACTTACGCTTGAATCCTGTGACAGTAAGCTATGGTGAGATGATGCAAAAGAGTGTAGCGATTGCGGCTCTTGCATGTTCCTACATTTTGACATTCCCCGATTTCTTGGAGGGTAAGATTAGGGTTTCAGGCTCGTATAGCAGCCTTCGACCTCCAGCAGATAATCTATGGCTTTGGATAATGGGTGGGTTGCTTCTTGTTTTAATCTCATTGGCACTTTGGCATCGCAAACGAACATTACAACAGAATACACGGCAGGCTTATCATGTATGGGGGCTGGGCGTGTTGGGAGCAATGTTGCTTGTTATGTTGGTCAATATGACACAATGGGGCGAAGCTGCTTTGATTGCAGTTATGTTCAATATTGTTTATTTTATAATGCTGATATGGTTGATGTTTTTTGGGATGCGTACGGAAAATAGACCACTTGTTAATATGGCATTTTTATTTTTTGCTATCACCTTGCTAAGCCGTTATTTTGATACGTTCTGGAAACTCCTTGATCGCTCCTTATTTTTCATGGTGGGCGGTGTTCTGTTGATTGCACTTGGGATTATTTTGGAGAAAAAACGGCGCAAGCTTGTAGCTGGCATAGATCATAAACAAGGTGTGCCATCATGAAATATCAAAAACGTATAATAATAATTAGCATGTTGTTGACGCTTGTTTTGGTCGGTATGGTTGCAAAAAAACAATATACTTTGAATACGGGGGCATTGGTGGTGCTAAAAACCACACCCGTGGATCCTAGATCCTTGTTTCGTGGTGATTATGTGGTGTTGAATTATGATATTAGCCGATTGAATGTTCGGAAATTTGCACTGATTAAAGAGTTTAAACGTAATGATGTGATATTTTTAGCCTTGCAAAAAAATGATAAATTTTGGAGCCCTATTGCGGTTTTTAAAACAATGCCTGAACATAAAGAAGAAAGGGTGATTATTAAAGGGCGTGTAACATCGAGATCAAATAACAGCCAAATATCTATAAAATATGGTATTGAAAGCTACTTTGTTCCAGAAGGAGAAGGACGCGATTTGGAAAGCTTGAGAAATAAGGGTCATGTCGCCATGCAAATTGCTGTAGATACATTTGGCAATGCTGGTGTTAAGGCGGTGTTGCTTGATGGTAAGCCCCTCTATATAGAAAGTTTGTTTTAAGGCGTTATTTTTTTAACAAGGCTCTTGGGTGTAATATTTAGGATTTTTTAATGTTAGCTGAGTATCATGTCATTTTTCTTATGAATAAATGTTTCTTTGGAGTGATTTGTGCCCGAAAATATTCGTGAAATTCCGTATAATTATACTTCTTATTCTGATCGAGAAATTGTTAAACGTTTCTTGGGTGAAGAGATCTGGAATGATCTGAATGTACTGCGTGAACAACGCCGTACAGGGCGTTCGGCGCGGATGTTGTTTGAAATCCTTGGTGATGTTTGGGTGATTGAGCGCAATGTATTCCTGAAAAATGACTTATTGAAACATCCTAAACGCTTGAAACAAATGCGTAAACGTCATCAAGAGCGCTTACAACGGATTTCCCGTGGTGCGTCAGATAATCCACGAGCCCAAAAGGTCGAAGCTTGTACCGAACGCATGCTGAATGAATTTTATGCATGGTTTGATGCCGAGCCAAAAAAACGTCGTCAGACCAAAAAGATTTTAGCAAAATATACACACCAAAACAACATTCATTTTGATGCTTTTACACTAAGTCATCATGCCACTGATGCGACTGATTGGCGCTCGCATACCCCTTTTTGTGTGGTAACGCCTGACACCCCTGATGAAATACCAGGTTTGGTTAGCGCGATTGCGGATATGGAGTTGGTGATTATTCCGCGAGGTGGAGGAACTGGTCTGTGTGGTGGCTCTGTACCACTTTCCAATAATGTGGTAATGATCAATATTGAGAAATTTGATCGCATTGATGAAGTTAAAATACAAAATATTGGTGAAAAAGGTGAAGTAGCAACTATTACAGCATGGGCAGGGGCAGTCACTGGCAAGGTGATGGAAGCTTCCAAACCGCATGTATTTGCAACAGATCCAACAAGTCTTTGGGCCTGTACGATTGGTGGGAATGTGGCCTCCAATGCGGGTGGTAAACATGCGGTGATTTGGGGAACCTGTGTTGATAACCTATTAGGTTGGAAGATGGTGACACCGGATGGCAACTGGTTGGAAGTAGAGCGTTTGAATCACAACATGGGCAAGCTGCATGATGAGCAGGAAGTTTCATTTAAAGTCACACGCACATCGGGTAAAGATGGTAGCTTTATCTCTGAAGAAGTGATGAATATTGCGGGTTCGATTTTTAGAAAAGAAGGCTTGGGTAAAGATGTCACACGCAAGGCCATGGGCGGACTGCCGGGTATTCAAAAAGAGGGTACGGATGGCTTTATTACGGAAGCGACCTTTGTGTTGCACCGTGCGTATGATGTAACCCGAACGGTATGTTGTGAATTTTTTGGTCAGATGCTTGATGATGCGACCAAAGCCTTGGTAGGCATCAAAGAGCATGTCGATGCTATGGATGCAGCATATATTGAAGGCTTTGAGCATTTTGATGAGAAATATGTCAAAGC
>JAUZQS010000326.1 GCA_030950875.1 Mariprofundaceae bacterium
GATTCGTTAGGCATGGTTTCTCTTGGTTTTGATTCCACCATTCCTGTTACCCTTGAACATATGATTCACCATACCGCAGCGGTTGTTCGCGGCACAGATAAAGCATGGATTGTATGTGATTTACCCTTTGGCAGTTATCAGCAATCTCCTCAGCAAGCTTTTGCCTCTGCCTCCCAGGCTTTACAACAAACAGGCTGTGATGCCATCAAAATTGAAGGTGGCGTACATATGGCTGCGACCATTGCGTTTTTAAGTGAGCGCGGTATTGCTGTGGTGGCGCATATTGGTTTGACACCGCAATCAGTCAAAAAATTCGGTGGCTTTAAAAAACAGGGTGGCAACCCAGAAGCTGCACAGGTTATTTTAAATGATGCTCAAGCTGTCAGTAATGCTGGAGCCGTTGCTGTTGTTTTGGAATGCATCCCTGATGATTTAGCGAAAGAAATCACACAAAGCATTACTATCCCTACTGTCGGCATTGGTGCGGGAAAAGATTGTGATGCTCAAATATTAGTATGGCATGATTTGTTGGGTTTATCTGAAAAGAATCCACCCTTCGCCCCTGCTTATAGCAATTTGCGTGACACCATCACCCAAGCCATTGGCCAGTGGGCAGATGATGTGCGCTCTGGGAAATAAGTACAGTCACCATGAATATTTCCCAAACACCTGAAAAAATCAGAGAACTTCTTACCCCGTTACGTGGGCAACATATTGCATTGGTGCCAACCATGGGCTGTTTACATGCAGGGCATATTAGCCTGATTCGCAAAGCCAAATCTTTGGCTGATGTTGTGATTGTCAGTATTTATGTGAACCCACTACAGTTTGGTGAAAATGAGGATTTTCATCAATATCCAAAGACTTTTGAAAAAGATGCTGAAATTTGCAAAAATGAAGGTGTCGATGTCATCTTTCACCCTAAAAATTTATACCCTGATGATGGCCCAAACATCACCTTAAAAATCTCTCATATGGGCCACCTTCTTTGCGGAAAATCACGCCCCACTCATTTTGATGGTGTCGTGACAGTGGTAAATATATTATTCAATATAATACACCCTGAT
The DNA here is from genome assembly GCA_030950875.1 of Mariprofundaceae bacterium. Taxonomy (GTDB): domain Bacteria; phylum Pseudomonadota; class Zetaproteobacteria; order Mariprofundales; family Mariprofundaceae. Next base: position 1,068 of record JAUZQS010000326.1, read on the forward strand.
ATAGCTATTTTTGGTGAAAAAGATTGGCAACAATTGGCTATTATTCGGCGTATGGTGAGTGATCTTCATATGCCTATTGAAGTTATTGGTAGTGAAATTATTCGTGAAGCTGACGGTCTAGCAATGAGCAGTCGCAACCGTTATTTAAGCCCTGATGAACGTCAAAAATCCTTATTTTTATCACAAACCATGCTTTTAATGAAAAGTAACACTAAAAATAGCCATAAAGCATCGAAAATCATCCGATTTGGTATAGATAACTTAAAAAAATATGGTATTTCGATAGAATACCTTGAAATATGCAACGAATTAACACTTAACCCTGAAAATTCTATCACACCACAAAGCCGTATATTTATTGCAGCAAAAATCGGCTCTACACGTTTGATTGATAACATGCCTTTAAGCATCACAACGGAAAACACATTATGAAACTAACCTTATTAAAATCAAAACTTCACCGTGCTACCGTCACCCATGCCGAGCTGGATTATGAAGGTTCTTGCGCCATTGATCAGGATTTGCTTGATGCCGCGAATATTTTACCGTTTGAGCAACTACATATTTACAATGTCGCCAACGGCGAACGTTTTACCACCTATGCCATTGTTGCGCCGCGTGGCTCTGGCACGATTGGTGTGAACGGAGCCGCTGCACACAAAGCCAATGTCGGGGATTTATTAATTCTTTGCACCTATGCAGAGTTTGAAGCCGCTGAAGCAGAGCACTTTAAGCCTGCATTGGTGTATCTTAATGAAAAAAATGCGATAACCCACACCAGTCATGGGCATTTAGCCGCAGCCTAAATCGCGAACTAACGATTTAACCACAAGCTAAAACTAGAAAGCTGCGAAGCCAACAATAGGCTGATACAAAGCAATAGTACCCACCAAAACACCTTTTCATGTTTAACAGTTTTTTTGATATTCCGCCTTATTGAATATGCTTTCATAGCAGCAATGGTGACTCAACTTGAAATAAAGAATATCGCATAAATATGCGATATAAAATGTTCATCCCATCAAAAAAATTAATCCAACAACTGTCGCAATACTCCTCCGAGTTCATTGGGAACAAATGGTTTGCGTAAGAAGTTACATGCGCCAGAATCGAGCAAGGCCTCCACTTCTGCATTCGCAGGTGAAGCACTAATCATTAAAACAGGAAGAGTATCCATCGGCTCACGTAGTTTTAAAAATAATTTCTCTCCACTATAGTCAGGGAGATTCAAATCCAATATAGCCAAATCATAGTGGTTCTTTTCTAACAACTGTAAAGCTAAAGCACCATTGGTTGCCACACTTACTTTGTAGCCCCATTGCCTTATCAAAGCCTGCATAACTTTCAAGACGGTTGGGTCATCATCAATCAACAAAACATGTTCTGTTCCTGCATATGACTCAAACACACGCCGCCGCTGTATCATGCTTGGGCTCTCTTGCTCTTTAGCAACAGGTAAAAGAACCCTGAAAGTAGATCCTTTTCCTATCTCACTTTCTACAAGTATCTCACCTTGATGATTACGAATAATACCATGTGCTGCGGCCATACCTAGCCCACGCCCTTGAAACTTCGTGGTATAAAAGGGTTCAAACAGATGCATCTGCACTGCATCATCCATGCCTATACCATTATCCTCAATACAAATTTCAACATAATCACCGCTTTCAAGCTCTACTTCTGGCAATAATTCATCACGCTCAATACATCTATTTCGCGTTGATATCCGCAGTACCCCTCCCTCCATCATCGCTTCACATGCATTAAGAACAATACCGCTAAAAAGTTTGCGAATTTGCGCAGGGTCTCCATTTGAAAAAGGAATATCTTTTGATAAGTCCAATTGCACATCGATACAATCTGAAATAGGGAATTCTTCCGAAGCTATAAACGCCATAAGTAGGGCATTAACATCCATATCTTCAACGCGATACTTGCCACCTTGAACATAAGCCAACATCTGGCCAGATACATCCGTTGCTTTCATACCTGATTGATAAATCAAATCTAACAAGTGTTTCGGCTCGCCATCTTTGGGAAGGTATTGTCGCAATAATTCGACGCCTGTCACCACACCGACCATTAAGTTATTTAAATCATGAGCCAGACCACCAGCCAACGTTTTTGCTACTTCCATACGGCCCGTAGAAATAAATATTTTTTCTTTCTGAATGGCCAGTTTCTGCTCCTCCACATCCAACAATGTTTGATGTATGACCGCTAATAAATTCTCAGGACTCAGCTTATTTACATAGTTGCTTACGCCCGCACGTAAAAATTGGGCAACCACCTCTTCGCCAATGGGCTTTGCAAGCACGATAAGGGGAATCAACACACTCAATTCTTTCAGCCTACGTAAAACATCTTTCACCATAAGCTCAGGCAAGTTGACATCACAAAGAATAATATCCCAATGCGATGTTTTCAGAGCCTTGGAAAATTCATCCATATTGATCGCATATTGTATATCCAATGTCTGCTTCGATTTTTCCAAAGCACGGTGTGCCGATGCAATATCATCAGCATTATCTTCTAAGAATAAAATATGCAATTCATCCGCCATCACATGATCATTTCTTAACATTATTTCCCACCGCATTTGATCCCATCATGCAACGACTGTATCCTAAAGTACCAGTCACATAAACATGAATGTTTGCAAGGCCTTGAAATTGAGTTGCACACACCTTACTAAAGCCTTGAGATGATATTCTTACGTTTCTAAAACGTTAAAACTGATTCAATACTACAAACATCTAAGGAAGTCCCATGACCAATACACCTGCTAAAGAAACACATGCCTTTCAAACTGAAGTCAAACAACTTCTGGATTTGATGATTCATTCATTGTATTCCAACAAAGAGATATTCCTACGTGAATTAATTTCCAATGCATCTGATGCTGCCGATAAATTACGCTTTGAAGCCACAACCGATGATGCATTGTATGAAGGCGATTCCGATCTGCATGTATACATTGAAGCCGATAAAGATGCTCGTACAATTACCATTCGTGATAATGGCATCGGCATGAACCGCGATGAAGTCATTGCCAATATTGGTACCATTGCACGCTCTGGAACCAAGGAGTTTTTTGGTCAGTTATCTGGCGACCAAGAAAAAGATGCACACTTAATCGGCCAGTTTGGTGTTGGTTTTTATTCATCCTTTTTAGTCGCTGATAAAGTCACCGTTACAACCCGCCGAGCAGGACTTGAAAAAGAGCATGGCGTCCATTGGGAATCAACGGGTGATGGTCAATACGACATTGAAACCGTTGCAAAAGAAACACGCGGCACAGAAATTGTTCTACACCTACGCGAAGAAGCCAATGAATTCCTCGAATCCTTCCGTTTGACCTCCATTATCCACAAGTATGCCGACCATATCCCCTTCCCTATTCGCATGTTGGGTACCCCCATACCAGCAGCCGAAGGTGAAGAAGAAAAACCTGCGGAAGTTGAAACCATCAACCAGGCATCAGCATTGTGGACGCGTCCAAAATCCGAATTATCCGATGAAGAATACAACAACTTCTACAAACACATTGGCCATGATTTTGAAGACCCATTAACGCGTTTACATCAAAAGTTGGAAGGCAAGTATGAATACACATTGTTATTGTACTTTCCAAAACGTGCGCCATTTGATTTATGGCAAGCTGAAGCCAAACATGGCGTAAAACTCTATGTTCGCCGTGTATTTATTAGTGAAGCCACAGAAGATCTATTGCCACGTTACCTGCGTTTTGTACGCGGCGTGATGGATAGCAATGATTTACCATTAAATGTATCGCGTGAAATCTTGCAGCAAAGCCCTGCTATGAGCGCCATGAAAAAAGGCGCGACCAAACGTGTATTGGGCATGCTTGAAGATATGGCAAAAAATGCCAGTGATGAAAACACCGATTATGCCACAGCTTGGGAGCAGTTTGGTAATTGCTTAAAAGAAGGTATTATCGAAGATTCAGCGAACCGCGATCGTATCGCCAAGCTCTTGCGTTTCTCTAGCACCCAAAGCGATGAGCAAACCATATCGCTAACGGACTATGTAGAACGCATGCTAGAAAATCAGGATAGCATCTATTATATCACCGCCGAAACACTGGCGGCT
>JAUZQS010000327.1 GCA_030950875.1 Mariprofundaceae bacterium
CCCCCCCCCCTCTGTTCCTGAGTATGTCAAAGCGTAACTACTCAGGTCATCCCCTGATTTGCCCGATTTCTGCGTCAAAAATACTCAAGTGCAGGAGCACACTACGTATTTTCTCCTTGAACTCGAACAAATCAGGGGCGACCTGAGCAGTTACAGCCATGGTTGGGTGGGGTGCTGAGTAGTTACGTCAAAGCTAACATGGAGGGGTAAATTTATGCCTTAAGGCTTCAACTTCTTTTCTGATGGCACAGCCTTGCATATGATCATTCACCAGTCCCATCGCCTGCATAAATGCATAAGCCGTGGTCGGGCCAAAGAATTTCCAGCCCCGCGTCTTTAAATCTTTGCTTAATGCCTGTGAGGTCTCGGTGACGCTTGGAATCGGATGGGTGTATTCACCTTTCCCATGGTGTGATTCAACAGAAGTTGGTTCCCAGCCCCATATATAAGCTGCAACACTGCCAAACTCATCAACCATCTCAATGGCGCGCGCTGCATTGTTAATCGTTGCTTTAATTTTTCCACGATGACGAACAATCCCTTCGTTTTTAAGCAATCGCGCAACATCCACATCATCAAAAAGAGCAACCTTATTGAAATCAAAATCCATGAAAACTTCTCGAAAATTTTCTCGCTTACGAAGAATTGTCAACCATGAAAGTCCCGACTGAAACCCCTCCAGACAAATCTTTTCAAACAGCTGGAAATCATTAGCAGTCGGCCGCCCCCATTCTTTATCATGGTAGTTGCGATAATCTTCATGACTATTCACCCACCAGCAGCGGGTAACGCCATCTTCAGCAGTGTAAATACGTTTTTCATTCAAATCAGACATGATGCCGTCAATAAATAGATTGGAGCGATAGCTAATCGAGTAGCGTTTTCAGCCGTTTTTTATCGGCGCTGGAGGCATGATGCATAATGCCAAGTACTATCTCAGCAAGTTCTTTTTCCTGACTGCTGGCGGTGGCACCGTTGTCCAAGCGGCGCAGCAAAACGGCATCGTCTGCAGATACATGATGGCGCATTCGCATCAAGGCATTGGCCAGAACTTTTTCTCCGGCTGTCGATGTTGCATTGCCAGCAATCGCAGCTAGCTGTTTCTGTTCACCGGCAGAAGGATAATGATTCAATTGCATCACAATGCCAGCCATCGTACCTATATTTGAATCAGCCGCTTCGGCCAACGGCATTGTGAGTAAAAGCAACAGCGATGCCAGCCCCATATAATGTAATATTTTTTTCATTATTCATCTCCTATAAAATCATAGCACAACCATCAAAGGTCGTTTGTAGCGAAAAAACCTTTCGCTTTTTTATTTAGAATCCTTCTTGATCTTCTTAGCAGCCTTTTTCTCTTTTGGAGTCAAAGCCATTTTTTTCTTACTCTCGAGATAATTGCAAAACTCCTCAATTCTATTGAATTACCATCATACAAACGTGAAAAAGACTTCCTTAACTGTTATCATAAGTCAATCAAAACACGTAACACCTGAATTCATATCATAAGCGCAATCGTGATCTGATTTCTACTATCGCAATTATTGAAGTGAAAGTAGAGGCTCCAAAGTATACCCTTCGGAAAATTGGACTAGAAACAATTCAGGATTGCTTTTAAAAAACTCATCAAGTCGCTTTCTTGCCAGTGCTATGTCTTCATTAAATTGCATGTATTCTGACTCTGTAATGGAGAGCCTTATGATTTTATCCCCTCTGCGGGGGGGATATTGGCTGGATTATTGATCAAAATAGAGCCTTTTAATAATGGATTTAAAGGCTTGATGGTAACACTAAAATACTGATATATATCTAAATTTAGTTATTTATTCCTATTTTTTACGCCAACAGAATCCGTTATAAACAGGTAATTTGAATGATTATTCATGAGAGGATAGCGGCGTGGAGAAGAACGTCGTATTTTACCGCATTCATATGAACGATTGTTCATAAAATATTTGATATTTATACTGAAGCAGGGAATAGTGCGTTATAATATGAACAATCGTTCATGCTTGGTGGGTGGATATGGCAGCAACATTAGATATGAATGATGAGAATTGGGTCAACAATCCATTTGTTTTAGGGCAGCGTGTGCGGGCTAAACGGAAGGCTTTGGGGTTGACACAAGCAGACTTGTCGGAGAAGTCGGGGGTTACCAGCCGTCATATCAGTGATATAGAAAACGGGCTAAAGAATGTTGGTGCTTATACGCTGTTTAAAGTTTTAAATAGCCTTGATGTTGCGCTATATATAGGCTCAAAACCACAGCCGCTAACACATGAAGAGCTGGAGCTAGAGCGCGAAAAGGAGTTTCTCTCACTTCAAGGAGAGAGGCAGTCTAAATGAACGAATTGGATGTCTGGAAAAAAAGAACGCGCTCAGGTGTATTGAATCAGGAATCCATACATTCATATGCCTACACCTACAATGAGCCATCTAGTTTGCCCGTATCAATCAGTATGCCAACGATTAAGCTCAGACGTGAATTTAACGAGCTTCCACCTGCATTTCAGGCTTTTATGCCTGAGGGTGAGCTTCTTAAGGCGGTTGTCAGCTACCTTGAAGTTAAGTTGGGGCGCAATGTGGGTGACATGGACGTGTTGGCCGCTGTAGGTAACAATAATGTAGGCATACTTAGTTTTACCATGCCAGGCCAAGCGATTAAACCTGTGAACAAGCTATTCTCACCTGATTCTATTAACGCTGCTGATGATGAATTGTCTGCTTTTAACCAAGCCATGGGCGAATTCTTTTTGTCGGGGGTTTCAGGGGTTCAGCCAAAGTTCTTGGCAAAGTCTTTGCCGATGAACAATTTAATTGTGAAGTCATATGATCCTTATGCGTTTCCAGCTTCAACTGTGGTTGAGCATATGTGTATGGAGTTGGCTGCTAAATTAGGGATTGATGTTGCTAAAACAACGCTAAGTAAGCAGGGACATGTGCTTTTTGTGGAACGATTCGATAAACAGGGGGATGACTACGGCGATATGGAAGAAATCTGCTCAGTATTAAGCCTTGGAACATCAAAGAAATACGATGGCACATACGAACATATAGCCAAGGCTATTGGCAGAATTGATGGCGGCTCATTACGCCCGTTCTTTAAACAAATTGTTTTTCATAATCTGGTGAGAAACGGTGATGCGCATTTAAAGAACTTTGCTATTCTGGATGGAAAGTTATCACCGATGTATGATGTATTATGTACGGCGGCATGGGGTGATCATCAATTGGCTCTCTATCTTGGAGGCACGAAGAAATGGGTAAAAGA
>JAUZQS010000328.1 GCA_030950875.1 Mariprofundaceae bacterium
TGTAAGTATGGGTCGGACATTTTTAATAGCATCTCATCGGCTTTTTTTGCCATGCGTGCCAAGCCATCAGCACCACTTCCAGCCAAGCGATTTAAGCCTAGCAGCCAAGTTTCAAGTATGGGTTTTGCCTGCCCTGACATTCTGGATTCAAAAGCTTCACGACCTTCTTTTTGAAGCAGGCTGTCTGGGTCTTCGCCATCGGGAAGGTATAAGAATTGTGGGCGATACTCTGGCTTTAACAAAGGTAACATACGTTCCAATGCACGCCATGCCGCCTGATAACCTGCACGATCACCATCAAAACAAAATATAGGCGATTCGCATAAACGAAAAATCTCACGAATTTGACGCTCCCCAATGGATGTTCCTGATGCAGCCAGTCCAATGGGCAAGTCATATGCGGCCAATGCCAATACATCCATATAGCCTTCAACAACCATCAGCATTTTACGTTTGCGAATGGCATCGCGATGCTCTGAAAAGCCATACAGTATGTCAGATTTATGGTACCATGCTGTTTCAGGCGAGTTTAAATACTTGGCTTTATCATCACCCATGCTTCGTCCGCCAAAACCAACTACATCACCACGTTTATCACGAATGGGGAAGATCAAACGACCACGGAATCGATCACCATAACCTTTATCACCCTTAAAAAGTAAACCCACAGACTCTAGTTGTGCCAAAGTACGCTCATCATTACCAAAGGTGCGTTGCATAAAGCCATAACCATCAGGTGCAAAGCCGAGTTGATATGTTGAGATAATATGTTCAGGCAATCCGCGTTGCTGAATATAAGCTTTGGCTTTGCTACCCGATTCACCGTGTAATTGTGTGGCAAAGGCATCGGCAGTTTGCGCCAAAAGATTGAGTGCTTTTTTTCGCTGCGAAGCTACTTGCTGGTTTTGTAGTCGATCAGCATCGGTTTCTTGTGGTAATGCTAAGCCAGATTTTTCTGCCAAGTATTCGACAGCTTCAGGAAATGAGTAGCCGTCATGATCCATTAAAAATTGGAATGCACCGCCGCCTTTCCCGCAACCAAAACAATAATATAATTGCTTGTCAGCAGAAACAGAGAATGACGGGCTTTTCTCATGATGAAAAGGACATAGGCCCATGAAGTTGGAGCCGCTGCGCTTCAATTCGACATGACGAGACACAATCTCTACCACATCACTTCGCGATAAGACTTCATCAAGAAAGCCAGGAGAAAAGTTTGCCATATAGTTTTATATAGCCTGCTGACTAGTAATATTCAAGGGCTCTAGCTTTGCAGGGCTTTTTTGACCAATGTTGAAGCCAAGCCCATATCTGCAAGGCCATCAAGCTTAGGGCGTAGAATACCCATGACTTTTCCCATATCTTTCATAGATTCTGCGCCGCTTTCGGCAACGGCCTGTTGTACTGCTTTAGAAATTTCAGACTCGGACATTTGCTCAGGCAAATATACCGACAAATATTGAATTTCAGCGAGCTCTTTCTCTGCTAAATCATCACGGTCAGCCTCTGCATACTGTTTGGCGGCATCTTTACGCTGTTTGATTAGCTTACCAGCCACAGTCACAACGTCGGCGTCAACCAACTCTTTGCCCAATTCAATTTCTTTGTCTTTCAATGCTGCGCGTAACATGCGAATAACACCTAGCTTATCCTTAGCTTTATCGCGCATTGCCTGTTTCATAGCGTCTGTAATCTGCTGCACCAACATGTTAATCTCCTTAGGTCTACCTTACTTACAAACAATAATGCCGAGCACAAAGGCTCGGCATTATCTTATCGAACACTTATTTTACGAAAGCTTAGTATTCGCGGTTCTCACGCATACGTACGCGGCGCAGACGTTTCATCAAACGTTTGCGGGCGGCTGCTTCTTTGTGTTTACGTGCAATAGAAGGTTTTTGATAACATTCACGGCGACGACAATCAGAAATTACTCCACCACGCTCCACTTGCTTGCGAAAACGCTTAATTGCCAATTCAATTGGCTCATCGGAATTTACTCGTATTCCTGGCATATCAACATCACCTCCTTTGGCTTAAGCCAAAATAACTGAATGAGCTAAAAAAGCTCAAGCTGCAATTCAATAAGATTGCAATCCTTTACTTGTCTCTGCACGCTTGCCAATATGGTATGGGCAATAGCTAACGCAGATGCATCTTTTTCACCCCGTGAGATGAAACATATACCACAGGCTGAAAAAGACACAGCCGCTCATTTGTTTCATATTAAAGGTAAAAAGGGTTGCGCATTATGAGTGGAGGTAGTGAGAAGTCAATGAAACAAGGGAATAGTATGTTACGCGCTGCCGCAAAAGTAGGTGGCTGGACCATGCTTTCACGCATACTTGGCTTTGTTCGTGATATTTTATTGGCGCGTATATTGGGGGCAGGCGCACTTGCCGATGCCTTTTTTATTGCCTTTAAATTACCTAATTTTTTTCGACGCATGTTTGCAGAAGGAACGCTTACCGTTGCTCTTGTACCTGTACTTGCCGAAGAGCGTAAAAAAGGTGAGGAAGATGCCCATGCCTATTTGAATGCCCTTGCAGGCTTGTTGCTCGCCACATTATTGATTTTTACTATTTTAGGCATTCTACTTATGCCATGGCTGCTATGGTTGTTTGCACCAGGCTTTCATGATGAGCCTGATCGCTGGCAACAAGCCCTGCATTTGGCACGCTGGATGTTTCCTTATTTAGCTTTAATTTCTTTATCGGCGATGTCTTGGGCTGTACTCAATGCCTACCGTAAGTTTTCTGTGGCTGCAGCTAGCCCAGCGTTGTTAAACATTGCCTTAATCTTTGCTGCGATTGTGCTTGCCCCATCGTTTGAAAATCCCGCAGAAGCCTTGGCTATTGGGGTTGTTTTGGGTGGCATATTACAGTTGGCGATTCAATTTCCTGCATTAAAGCGTATTGGCTGGATTCCCAAGCCAAGTTGGCGACCGCGTATGCCTGCGATTACACAAACGATGGCTTTGTTTGGCCCTGCTGTGCTTGGGGTTGCAGCAGTTCAAATCAATATTCTTGTGGGAACAATACTGGCAACACTATTGCCTACAGGGGCAGTGTCATACTTGTATTATGCTGATCGTATTGTGCAATTGCCGCTGGCTCTTTTCGGCATTGCCATGGGTACAGCGCTATTACCTGCACTCTCTGATCACCTTGCCAATAATCGCCCCGAAGAAGCCAAGCGTGAGCTTTGCCAAGGTCTGACTTGGCTCACATGGATTACTTTACCTGCCATGTTGGGTGTATTATGGCTCGCTGAACCGATTATACGGACGTTGTGTGAACAGGGGAAATTTAGTTTGGATGATGCCCAAGCCACAGCCCATGCTCTGCAAGCCTATGGCGTTGGACTGATGGCTTTTTGCTGGGCAAGGGTGTTATCCATGGCCTGTTATGCTGAAAAAGATGCCAAGGCACCCATGCGTTTTGCGGCTATCAGCGTGGCTGCCAATATTGTGCTGGCATTGTTATTGATTAAACCTTTGGGTTACGTTGGTTTGGCATTAGCAACGGCACTGGCATCGTTTATCAATGTGGCATTACTCTGGTGGAATATTCGCAAGCGGCAAGGTGCTATTCTTGATGCAAACAATATCAAACGCATATTTCGAGCCGTTTTGGCGTGCTTGCCCATGCTAGCAGTATTATATGCTTTTGATTTGCAGTGGACATTCCCCAATGATGATAAGCTTTGGCAAGGCTTGTGGCTGACGGCGATTATTGTTTTGGGCATAGCCACCTATTTTGCATCAGCATATATCTTGGGCGAAAGACTGTGGCAAACAAAGGCGGGAGGGAAACATGCGTAGAGATACCATCATCTTCGATATTGAGACTATTCCCGATGCCAGCGCCAGTCGCCGTTTGCTTAATCAACCCGATTTGAATGATGAGGCGGCGCGTGATGCTTTGGCAGACTACTTTATTGAAAAAACCGATGGTAAGAATGATTTTCCACGCCAGCCATTTCATCAAGTCGTTGCCATCAGTTACATTCACTTGATTCATGAGCCTGGCGAAGAGGGGATGGAGATTGTGGTGCGTCAAATTGCTAGCGGTGGTGAAGTCGATAGCAGTGAAGAAGAGTTGTTGCATGGCTTTTTCACTTTAATTGAAACGCGAGCGCCAAGGTTGGTGAGTTTTAATGGGCGTGGCTTTGATGTTCCTGTACTGAAATATCGTGCGATGGTTCATGGCATGGCTTGCCCGCGTTGGTTTAACGAGGGTGATAAGTGGAATAATTATGATGCCCGTTATTCATCCACATACCATGTAGATTTATTGGAAGTCTTATCTGATTTTGGGGCATCGGCACGCTGTTCCATGCATGAGGTGGCAACTGCATTGGGTTTCCCTGGGAAGTTAGAGACCTCTGGCAAAGATGTGCGCGCTATGTTTGAAGGCAAAGACATACAAGGCATTCGTAATTATTGTGAAACAGATGTCTGCACGACCTTATTGATCTTTTTGCGCTGGCAATTATTCAATGGCGCCTTCAATGAGGGGGCTTATGCCCGCAGCGTATTGGGCCTACAAAATTATATCACCGCCGAAGCAGAAACGCGTCCGCATTTGACAGAGTTCCTGGATGCTTGGGATAAGTTGCAGTAGCTATGAGTGATGTCCTCGTAAAAAGTCTAGCTTGGCAAAAAATAGGAGCAACTTCAAGAAAACAGGCTCACCATTTGCCCTACAATCGATTTTTATGCCACTCTGAATAGTTTGACAACCTCTTCAAAA
>JAUZQS010000329.1 GCA_030950875.1 Mariprofundaceae bacterium
TATGCCATTTCTGGTGCATAACCCGCTTCAGTTAATGTTTCAAAGCCAGCTTTAACCAATTCAACTGCACCACCACAAAGAACAGCTTGTTCACCGAACAAATCAGTTTCTGTTTCATCTTGGAAAGTCGTTTCGATGATGCCAGTGCGACCGCCACCGATAGCTGATGCGTAAGACAAACAAATTGCTTTAGCATCACCCGTTGGATCTTGATGGATAGCGATTAAATCTGGAATACCACCACCACGAACGAATTCAGAACGGACGGTGTGACCAGGTGCTTTCGGCGCAATCATTACAACATTTAAATCAGCGCGAGGAGTCACTTGATTGTAGTGAATCGCAAAACCATGAGCAAAAGCCAAGGTAGCGCCTTGTTTGATGTTAGGCTCGATTTCTTCTTTGTACAATACAGATTGGAACTCATCAGGGGTAAGAATCATAACAACATCAGAAGCAGCCACTGCATCTGCAACATTACTTACCTTTAAGCCATGGGCTTCAGCTTTAGCCACTGATGAAGAGCCAACGCGAAGACCCACGACAACATCTACACCTGAATCATGTAGGTTTGTTGCATGTGCGTGCCCTTGTGAACCATAACCAATGATGGCAACTTTTTTACTTTTGATGATCGAAAGATCAGCATCTTTATCATAATAGACGTCTAAAGCCATGATGATGTCTCCTTAATTAGAATAGACTTTTATGCTTATTTATTTACAAATTAACTGTTTAAAAACAAAAAAAATGATGGCGCAGCATAACGCTTGCGTAGTTTTTTGCACCCTGCTTGTGCATAAAGTTGCTTATTATAATGATGAACGGCCTATAAGTGGTTATAGTCCGCCTCGATATTTTGTTTTAGCTATTGGGAGTGATACATGTCTGATAAACCGTGGGGCGGTCGTTTTGATGCCCCAACCAATGCTTTTGTAGAAGCTTTTAATGCCTCCACACATGTGGATGCACGTATGTATGCGGAAGATATTGCGGGCTCACGAGCCCATGCGCAGATGTTGGCTAAGCAAGATATTCTCTCTAATGATGACCTTGCTGCAATTTTGGCTGGTTTGGACGAAGTCGAAGCTGAAATCGAAGCGGGCACGTTTGAGTTTACCATTGCACTGGAAGATGTGCATATGAATATTGAAAAACGCCTAACCGATAAAATTGGCGATGCTGGTAAACGTTTGCATACGGCACGTTCGCGCAATGATCAAGTGGCAACGGATACACGTTTGTATTTGCGTAAACGGACGAACGAGTTGTTAGCGCGTATTCGCACACTGCAATCGGTATTGGTAACACTGGCAAAAGAGCATGCTGATACGATTATGCCTGGTTTTACACATTTACAAACTGCGCAACCCATTACGTTTGGCCATCATTTATTGGCATATTTAGAAATGTTTGAACGGGATGCTGGGCGCTTTGAAGATGCGCGCAATCGTATGAATCAGTGCCCGTTAGGCTCTGCGGCTTTAGCAGGTACAACATTTCCCATTGATAGAGTACAAACAGCCCGTGCATTGGGCTTTGATGCGCCTACAGCGAACTCACTTGATTCAGTGTCTGATCGTGACTTTATTATGGAGCTATTGGCGGCAGCATCGATTTGTTCGGTGCATTTATCGCGCTTCTCTGAAGAATTGATTTTATGGATGAGTGCGCAGTTTTCTTTTATTGATCTTCCCGATGCGTTTTGTACTGGCTCATCGATTATGCCGCAAAAGAAAAACCCTGATATGCCCGAGTTGGTGCGTGGTAAGGCGGGGCGTATTATTGGCGGTCTCATGTCGATTCTAACAACCATGAAATCACTGCCTTTGGCTTACAATAAAGATATGCAGGAAGATAAAGAGGCTATTTTTGATGCCTATGATAACCTCGAAGGTTGCTTGCGCGTGTTTGGTGATATGCTTCCTGGAATGAGCGTGAATAAAGCTGTGATGCACAAGGCTGCATCATCGGGCTTTGCTACTGCAACAGACTTGGCGGATGCTCTGGTACGGGCAGGTGTGCCTTTTCGTGATGCGCATGAAATAGTTGGAAAATCAGTCGCACATTGTATTCGTAAAAGCCTTGAGTTACATCAAATGTCTGCTGAGGCTTGTGTTGAAATTGATAGCCGCTTGCGTGTGGATATGGTGCAAGCGTTATCGGTTGAAGCTTGTGTGGCAGCACGTGATCATGTGGGCGGAACGGCGCCAAATCAGGTGCGCTTACAGTGCGCATTTTGGGAAAATAAATTGGGTGAAATATTGGGGTCTAATAATGCGTAAATTACTATTATTGTGTTTGACAGTTTTGGTCATGGTTGGCTGTGGACGTAAAGAGCCTCCGCAAGTTATTGTGGATACAAATCCTCCCGCGATAGCATCCATCCATGTCGTTGATGCTGATCCAAGTAAGCAGTTACAAATTCAGCTGGAGGGTGGTTCTGGCGGAGTGGGCTATCAGATGGATCGTGCTGAAATGGATCCATATTGTAAGTGTCCTTCCACATGGCTTCGCTATTATGAGGAGTACCCGTTACCAAGAAATAATACCAAAGAGTTGCATAAAATGATTCGTCTGAAAGTGGGTGGGCACGATTATGTTTATCGTTTGCGTGCTATTGATGCACTTGGACGTTTGGGGTCTTGGCATAAACTATCATTGCTGAACAAAGTAAAATAATGACGGGAAAGAGCGCGCAAGTGCGTTTGGAAAAGCTTGGAGCTTATCCTTTTGAACGCCTTAAAAAGTTATTTTCTGCATTTACGCCAAACCCAGCCTTAGATCATATTGATGCGGGTGCCGGTGAGCCGCGCTTACCATTACCTGAATTTGTGCAAGATACATTGCTTGCTAATATATCAGGCTTTTCAAAATACCCTGCGACACGCGGCAATGCAACATTGCTACAAGCCATTGCCGATTGGTTAAAGCGGCGCTATGGATTATTAAATATTGATCCATCCACACAGGTTCTAACCGCCAATGGTACACGAGAGGCATTGTTTACTATTGCACATGCCCTTGTGAACCCTGATGCTGATACAAAGCCTTATGTTATGATGCCCAATCCCATGTATCAGATTTATTATGGTGCGGCGGTAACAGCAGGTGCTGAACCTTATTTGTTGCCATGTGTAGCAGCGCATGATTTTGCACCTGTTCTGGATGATGTGAGTGCGGAAACATGGGAAAATACCGCGTTTGTTTATGTCTGCTCACCTTCCAATCCAACGGGTTGGATTGCAGGTCGTGATTACTATGCGCGACTACTTGAATTGGCCGATCAATATGATTTTTATATCGTTGCCGATGAGTGTTACTCAGAGATTTATTGGCAGGATAAACCGCTTGGTTTGCTTGAAGTTGCCCAGAGTTTGGGACGCAACGATTTTAACCGTTGTTTGGTGATGAATTCCCTTTCCAAACGCTCCGCGCTTCCTGGATTGCGCTCTGGTTTTATTGCAGGAGATGCCAGCTTGATTGCACGCTTTGCTAAACTCCGCAGTTATACAGGCCCTGGAACACCCATGCCTTTGCAGCATGTGGCAGCGAAAGCATGGTCGGATGAGGTGCATGTGCAGTCTCACTTGCAGGTATACCGATCCAGTTTAAAGGCATTTTTTGATATTTGGGGGCGAGGAAGTATTCCTTCGGGTTCATTTTTTGTCTGGTTACCTGTTGAAAATGATGAGGCCTTTGCTATAGCTTCTTATGAGCAACAGGCAATAACATTATTGCCAGGTTCTTATTTGGGAGCAGAGGATAATGATGGAAGCAATGCTGGTTCAGGGTTTGTTCGCTTGGCATTGGTGGATGGTGTTGAAAAAGCTGCTGAGTTGGCGGTTCGTTTAAAAAAGGTCAGGGTGTAAATCATGCAAGTACCTGAACAGGTGGAAAGTAAGATTCGAGAATTGGCAGCAGAGGGTAAAACACTCAACTGTTATATCTATGATACAAAACCCATGGTTGAAAAGATTGCTTCGTTATCGGCAATGATGCCGGCCGGTGTTGAAATATTTTATGCCATGAAAGCCAATCCCCATGCCTCATTTTTGCAGGCAGCTCAGGATTCGGGTGTAGAGGGTATTGAAATCGCCAGTTTGGGCGAAGCAAAAAAGGCTGTTGCGGCTGGTTTTTCTCCTGATCGATTAATTTATACAGGGCCAGGTAAATCGCCTGAAGAATTACGTTGGTGTGTCGAGCAGGGCATTCGTACGGTGCATATTGAATCACTGACAGAGGCTTATCGCCTGCATAACATTTGTATGGAATATGGTAAATTTCAAGATATTTTACTCCGTATCAATGCTAATTTTGATATTCACGAAGCGCAGACGACTTTTTCCGGTGGCTCTAAAAAGTTTGGTGTGGATGAAGAGAAATTGGATGAGGTATTGCCGCAGATTCTTGCATTGGAACACTTGAATTTTCGTGGTTTGCATGTGTATGCGGCATCAGGCGTACTAAATGTTGATGATTTGCTGAAAAATTGTGAGCTGGTTTTTCAGTTAACAAAGAAAATCGAAGAAAACTATGCCAATGTATGCTGTGACATTATTGATTTTGGTGGAGGCTTCGGTGTCGACTACCTGGAAGAAGGGCGTGATTTTGATCCGCAGGCTTGGGCTGACGGCTTGCGTCAGATGATTGCTGAATATGGCTTTGATGGGCGTCATTTTGTTTTGGAGTTGGGCCGCTATTTGGCTGCCGACTCAGGCTTCTTTTGCACAGAAATTCTTGATATCAAAGAATCTCGCGGAAAAAAACAAGTTATTTGTGCGGGGGGAATCAACCACTTCCGTCGCCCTGCGGCATTGGGTATTAATCACCCAATGTCGATTGTTTGGATGGATAAAACAAGACTGCATACCTACCAAGAGAAGGTACGTGGTGAAAAGGTGTATTTCGGAGGCCCGCTTTGTACTGGGGCAGATAAGCTTGCCAATGATATCTATATCGAAGCTGCAGATATAGGTGATATTGCCGTATTCGGTTTGGCAGGGGCTTATGGTTTAAGCATGTCGAATCAGGAGTTTTTAAGCCATGCCAAGCCTGATGAGATTGTGTTAAATAGTTAATGGCGAATGTTTGCCGTTATAATCAATAGGGTCAATCGAGTCTGAGCCTATTGATTTGATGAAGAGAGGTAAAAAAAGGTATGGAAACACTGAGTGCAAAAATAACATATAAGCTGGCTAAAAAACCAGTACTTCTTTCGATCAGTGATAGTGTTGAAGATATATTAGGCTTTCATGCAAATGACTTTCTGGCGGAAAGAGTGAATTTCCATGATATCATTCATATTGATGACCAAGATATTTGTGCGGGTCTTTTTTCTAATGTTACCTTTCCTAGCTCAGGCACCTGTACTATTCGTATTAGGCAAAAAAAATCATCGTATCTGTATCGTTCGATTAGATTATATCAAAAACACGAACAGCAATGATATAGAACTTGAATTGTCATTATATGATGTTAAAAGTCTTTATAAAGACTCTCTACAGGACTCTACAAAGGACTCTCTAACAGTAAACTTTGAGTCAATGATGGAAAATACCAATGACTATATCTATTTTAAAAACCATAACCATGTATTTACAGGAGCGAGCCAAAGCTTAGTGTCTTTATGTGATCCTGTAGAGCACTGGACTGATTTTCTAGGTCAAACTGACTATGATTTGTTTCCAGAAGAATATGCAGATAAGTATTTCAATCTTGAAAGAGCTGTTTTTTCTGGACAGCTAGTAGCGAAAGAGATCCAGAAGACCTTATCTACGGATGGCAAAGAAGGTTGGATTGATAACCATAAATATCCAATCAATGATAAACAGGGTGAGATCATTGGGTTATTTGGTGTTGCTCGTGACATTACCGAGCAAAAGCTGGCTGAAAACTATGCTTTTCATCAAGGTAATTATGACAGTTTAACGGACCTTCCCAGTCGCGCTCTATTTTTTGATCGCTTATCCTTAGAGGTTTCAAAAGCTAGACGAAGTAATAATTCCATTGGACTATTGTTTTTGGATCTTGATGGCTTTAAAGAAGTAAATGATAGATTTGGGCATGATGCAGGCGACCAAGTTCTTGTTTCAGTTACCCAGCGCTGGTTGGCTTGCCTTCGTAATACGGACACATTGGCTCGAATTGGTGGAGATGAGTTTGCAATCATTATATCTGACATACAAGACGCTAATATTGCTGGTTCTATTTCTAGAAAAATGATTAATGCTTTGTCATCAACAATTTCTATCTTATCAAATCAAGAGTGTCAGGTCGGCGTGAGTATTGGCATTAGTATTTATCC